>JAGYMR010000120.1 GCA_018400515.1 Tangfeifania sp. | reverse complement strand
AAGTTTGCTCCGGCAGGGGTTTATACCTGGGTCCTCCGGTACAACGATTTTCTGGGGAAAAGCCACCGGCAGCAGGGCACTATTACCCTCCTTTTTTAACGGGCAGCATCCATTACTGAGCGGGGGCGCTCTTACGACGCTTTGCTGCCTGAAGGACTTCTCAGCCGGAGGGCGCAGTCCGGTTTTCAGAATAGGATTAACAATCTTAATAGTAAAAAAGACATCAGGAATTTCCTTCAAAAGGAACAGATGTGGTGGATCCATGGGAGTGATCCGGAGTCTGTTGTTCTCGGGAATTGTTGAAAAAAAAATTCGAAAAATAATCTTTTTAAATTCTTTTAATCATGCGCTTTTTGAAGGTTTTTTCTTTATCCCGAAAAAAAAGGGAGGGTGATTTATGAACAATTTCGGGTGCTTATCCGTATATATTATTCCAGCGTAATGGGTGACGTCTTTAAAATGTTCCCGGGACATCTCCGGGGACTGTTTGGGTACAGGAACTATAAAAGTAATGATTTTTAATGATGATGGTACAGGCAGAAAAGAAAAACAAATCCGAAGGGCAATGGACTTATAGCAGGTATGAATATCGGATTGTCAGGTATGGCATGAGAAATGAAAAGTTCATTGTACCATGGCAAATGGATCATACCCGGGAAAGAGAGCGGTGAACGGGTCTGTGACAAGAAGCTGTTTGATTGATTGATTGGGCTGGATCAACCGGGGAAAGGACGGCAGGAAAAAGGGACCTTTCTGCCGGTTAATGGGGATCCGGATGTAAAGGTAAGCGAAGTTGGTGATAAAAATGACTTCGCTTTTTTATTGAATAAAAAAATGGTTGGTTGAATCGACCCCGTATTTTTTGAATAATTGCAATGCCCCCGGTTCAGATCATCGGAATGATCAGTTTATCCCTCACAGGAACCTCCCGCGGGGGGCCCAGCAGCAGTGTCAGTGAAATTTCGTGTGAGCCGTAGCTGAATTGGGCCATCCGGGAGAGGGGGAGGTCGAAGCTATACCCCACTTTCAACCGGTTATGGGCAATTCCGGCCATTGCGATCAGGGCATCGGGCCTTACATCGATGTTATTACGAAACCATGCGCCGAACAGAAATGATTTCTCGATCATATACAAGCCCAGATTGAGTTGTTTAAAAGTGCCCTGCTGCTGGTACAGAATATTCGGCGAGAGGGTAAATACCCGGGAGAGCAGTCCGTAATGGAGCCGGTGCATCCGGGCTCCGGCATGGACCGTTATTTTTGCGGGCACCTTCCCTTCCTGGTCGCCCTCCAGGATCGATTCATCCGGCTGCGTCAGGTGATGAACTGCTGCCCCCCAGAAAAATTCGCCGTGCTGGCCGACAGCCCCCACCCCAAAATCGGGGTAAAATCTCCTTTCATCGGCATTCCCTGCCGGGATCCATTCATAAACTGTACCGGTTAACTGATCGATGCCCGAGGGAAAAATCAGGGATCCCGCGTTAAATTGCTTCAGCACCAGGTCGCCCTGCAACCCCAGGGTCATAAAGCTTTCGAACCCCAGTTGAAGGTGGTAGGCATAAGAAAAGGATACGGAATGCCGGTTGATGATATTATTAAACTCCTGGTCGCGCATTACCTGCAATCCCAGACCGGTATTGGTTTTCTTCCAAAGCTGGTCGTAAGAAAGGGCGTAGGTGACAAAGGCAGCTTGCTGCCGGGGCCATTGGTTACGGTAATTGAGCGCCATGCGGGGCTGTTCAGAGGTTCCGGCAAAAGCAGGATTCAGGTAGAGGGGATTGGCAAAAAACTGCGAAAATTCCGGGTCCTGGCCCCACAGCGTGTTGGCAGCCATTAAAAGTGCAATTAAAATTCCTGTTTTTTTCATGAAGGCGCTCTTTCGCTTCTTTTATTCAGGAGTGCCACTGGTCCCTTTTGTGTTTGGCCTGCCAATGTATAAAAAAACGCGGACTATTCCGGAGGAGCCCAGGGATTTTTTTTGTTGCCGGGGATAAAAGGGATGACCAGACCCAGCGCTATTTCACCAAAAAAAGACGGTTTTTGAAAATCAGCTCCCAGGGCTGTTCCGGCGGAAAAGCGGAGGTCGTAGTTTAGAAATTTCCGGCCATAGGTACCCCCAATCCCGTGAAGATTTCTGGTATGATTGTTTTGCAGAAACAATCCACAGGAGCGGTCCCGGAGCTCCAGAAAAACGCCGGAACGGCTGATGAATTGTCCCCTGGTGTACCGCAGAATGACCTCCGGGGTGGCCCGGAAGGGTTGTGAGGCCAGGCCGTTTTTTTTGCCGTGAATCGTCCGCGCGAAATAAAAGAGCAGATCCGCTGTTTGGCTTTTCCAGCTTTTTTTATCCGTTGCATGCCCTTTTTGTTGAGGCCACCATGCTGAAATCCCTGTCTTGAGCAGGGGCGTACTCCAGAGGAGACCCACTCCCGGTTTGACAAATGTTGCTTTTTGAAATGGTTCCTGGGTGGCACCGGCAGACCCGCCGGGTTGACCGGGAAGTGTATGAATGGCATAAGCAAACCATTGGGCGGTGGCCACACGGTAATTCAGATTGAACGACGGGATCAGTTTTTTCTTCGTTTTTACGGTAAAAGGCTTTGAAAAGGTGAAACCGGCTCCGGCCGTGTTGGTGTTTTCCGCTCCGTACAACCCCTGGAAAAACGAAAGCGCCACCCCCCCTTTCAGCTTAGGCGAGTAAGTGTCCCAGGTTAAATGGAAATCATGGGTCAGCTTTTGCTCCGATTCAGAAAAGAAACCGATGCCCGTACTTATCCGGGTGTTTTTGTTAATTCCTGCAAAAGAGGGATTTAAGAGTAATTTGTTGGAAACGGGCAACAGCATTCCCTCCGCTTGACCCCAGCAATAGCCCAATCCCCAGAAGAAAAAGGCTAGTAATCCTATTTTTTTCCGAAATATCAAATGAAGCATCTGGTATTTATGATGAACGGATCATGGATAGAATTTCATGCAAGAAATATTTTTTTTGTGAACCGGCATCTTTAAGGGCGCTGTGAATCGTGTCCGTCGTTTGTTCCAGCATCTCTTTCTCCGGAAAATGTTCCATATTTTCAATCACCGTAAAAGCTTCAAAAGCCGTTTCCCACGCTTCGCGAACCACCAGGTCAACAAAAACGGGAAGGAAATCGCTGTAATCGAGACCGTTCTGCCAGCAGGCCGTTGCCAGGGACTTCCGGATGGATTTATATCTGGGATCCTGCAAGGCATCCGCCAAAACGGGTGCCGCATCGCGTACTTTCAAACTTCCCAGGATCTTGAGGATCTTTTCGGTTACCGGCTCCTCCGGCCTGGAGTTCAGCAGTTCAAACAACAGGGGTAGCTGGCTGGTGGTTCCCTCAAAACTGATCCTTTCCAGCGTCGCCAATACCGTTGGGGTATCGGATGAAAAAAGATCGGCTTCCGTTTTTTTGTCTGGTTTTTTTTCTGCCATTTTTGAATTGTTTTCTCAGGTGGTTCCTCATGCGTCGACCCATGGAATCGTGAATAACCGCATAGGGAATTTTTCTTTATCTGTTTTTGCCTGTTCTGAAAAGCAAAATTAATTATTTTTTCCGGGGTGGGGATTTAAATTATGCACAGAAACAATTCGTTCCTTTATTCGTTAACTTTGCCGGGAATGAAAAACGTTGATGAATTGGCAACTACCCGGGTGGGCCCTTTAATGCTGAAATACTTTGTTCCGGCATTCGTGGGTGTTTTCGTAAATGCGCTGTACAACATTGTTGACCGCATTTTTATTGGCCAGGGAGTGGGCGCCCAGGCGTTGTCGGGGATTTCAGTGGTTTTTCCGGTGATGCTTATTATGATGGCCTTCGGTTTGCTGGCCGGTATTGGCACGGGGGTTTATGTCTCCATCAATATGGGCCGGAAGAACATGGAGGGTGCTGAAAAAGTGCTGGGCACCGGTTTCGCGCTGATGGTGCTGGTCTCAGTTTTCATTGCGCTGGGGATCTACCTGTTTAAAGAGCCTGTCCTGCGGTCGTTCGGATCGACGGAGGCTACCTTTCAGTATGCCAACGATTACCTGGACATTATCCTTGCCGGCATACTGTTTCAGGTGGTTGGCTTTTCAATGAACAATGTCATTCGTTCGGAGGGAAATGCACGCATCGCGATGTATTCCATGATTCTGAGTGCGGGAACAAATATCGGGCTGGATGCCCTTTTTATCATGAAACTCGGTATGGGGGTGAAGGGTGCTGCCCTGGCTACGGTGATCTCCATGGTCGTACTCTCCACCTGGGTGCTGCTCCACTTCAACAGCAGACGATCGGTAGTGAGGCTGCGCCGGGAGTATATACGGCTTAACCGCGGGGTTCTGCTCCAGATTGTTTCCGTCGGGATGGCTCCTTTTTCTATGCAATTAGCCAACAGTCTGGTTCAGGGACTGCTCAATAAAAAACTGATCACTTTTGGTGGAGACCTTGCGGTCGGTGCGATGGGAATCATCAATTCGGTCATCGCCATGGTGATCATGACCATTGTGGCGATCAACATGGCCTCACAGCCGATCATTGGTTTTAATTACGGGGCCAAATCGGTGGACCGTGTTAAGGAGGCCCTGCGAATCTCCCTGGTTTCAGCTACCCTGATTGCTGTTTTTGCTTTCGGGATGATCCAGATCGCTCCCGGGGTCATTGTCCGGCTTTTTAATGATGAAAGCCGGGAGCTTTATAACATCTCTGTCCGGGGACTTCGACTGGTGATCCTAGCATTTCCCCTGGTGGGTTTTCAGGTGGTGGCCTCCCACTTCTTCCAGTCGGTGGGGAAAGCCCGGATTGCCATGTTTGCCACCCTCTTCCGTCAGGTCATTTTGCTAATCCCCCTGCTTTTTATCCTTCCAGAATTCTGGGGTATCACAGGAATCTGGATCGCATATCCCCTGTCAGATGCAGTGGCTTCACTGGCAGTTGCCATTTTTCTGATCCGCGAATGGAAGAAGTTGGATCTGGTCGGCTCGTGAGTCCGCAATCAGAAGAATTACAATTTGTTGCCCAGTGCTTTTCCCGTGTAGGAACCTTCCACATTCATAAGCTCTTCCGGAGTCCCTGAAAAAACCAACTTGCCTCCCTTTTCCCCGCCTTCAGGCCCCAGGTCGATCACCCAGTCGGCCGTTTTGATGATTTCGAGGTTGTGTTCAATGATAATGATGGAGTGTCCCCGGGCGATGAGGGCATTGAATGAATCAAGCAGTTTCCGGATGTCATGGAAATGCAGCCCCGTGGTGGGCTCATCAAAAATGAATAAGGTGGGGGCAACTTTTTCATGGGCCAGAAAAGAGGCCAGTTTTACCCGCTGGCTTTCCCCCCCGGAGAGGGTACTCGACGCCTGTCCCAGTTGAATGTACCCCAGCCCAACATCCTGTAAGGGTTGCAGCCGCTTTGCAATTTTTTTCGCTGCAGCAGCCGGTCCGGGAGAAAACAGATCAATGGCCTGATTAACGGTGAGGTTCAGAATGTCGTCAATGTTTTTCCCTTTGTACTGAACCTCCAGGATGTTTTCCTTGAATCGTTTTCCACCACAACTTTCGCAAACAAGGTAAACGTCAGCCAAAAACTGCATTTCAACCTTGATGATCCCCTCGCCATGGCATTCGTCGCAGCGGCCGCCGTCCACATTGAATGAGAAGTGTGACGGTTTCAGTCCCTGGATCTTTGCCGCCTGCTGGGCTGCAAAGAGTTTCCGGACTTCATCGTATGCTTTAAGGTAAGTTACGGGATTGGACCTTGACGATTTTCCAATGGGATTCTGGTCGATAAATTCAATGGCGTTGAGCATTTTGTAATCACCCAGAAGGGCGTCGTGCAGGCCGGTGCGTTCCCCATATCCGCCCAGTAGTTTGGTGAGGGCAGGGTAAAGCACTTTTGACACAAGCGACGATTTTCCGGAACCGCTGACCCCGGTAACAACGGTGATCGTGTTCAACGGAAATTTGACGCGAAGGTTTTTCAGGTTGTTTTCCCGGGCGCCGACTACCTCAATGAAATTTCTCCAAGTGCGCCGTTGCCGGGGCACCTCAATTTTTTCCCGGCCGGTCAGGTATTGGGTCGTCAGGCTTTCCGGCTTTTTTTCGAGCTCCCGGTGGTTTCCCTGAAAGACTATTTGCCCCCCGTGGGTACCTGCATAGGGACCAATGTCAATGATCTGATCGGCCGCGCGGATGATCGCCTCGTCGTGTTCCACTACAAAGACTGTATTGCCCGTTTTTTGTAATCTTCGCAGCACGTTGATAAGCCGTTGCGTGTCGCGGGGATGCAGGCCAATGCTGGGTTCATCCAGAATGTAAAGTGATCCTACCAGACTGCTGCCCAGCGAAGTGGCCAGGTTGATTCGCTGCGATTCCCCTCCCGAAAGGGTGGAGGATAACCGGTTGAGCGTCAAATAGCCGAGCCCGACGTCGCAAAGGAATCCGAGACGGTTGTTGATCTCTGTCAGAAGGCGTTTGGAAATTTCCCGGTCCTGCCGGTCCAGAAACAGGTTTTCAAAAAAACTTCTCAGTTCGGAAACAGGCATTAGAACCAGCTCCTGCAGCGATTTTCCGGCGACCTTTACGTATCCTGCCTCTTTTTTTAGCCGGGTGCCCCGGCAGGCCGGACAGGTGGTCTTTCCACGGTACCGCGACAACATTACCCGGTACTGTATTTTGTAACTTTTCTCTTCGAGGTATTTGAAAAACCGGTTCAATCCTTTAAAGTACTTGTTCCCGGTCCATAACAGGGATTTTTGCTCTTCGGTGAGTTCATAGTAGGGTTTGTGAATGGGGAAGCCGAATTTTCCGGCCGATTGGATCAGCTTCTTTTTCCATTGACCCATTTTTTCGCCCCGCCAGCATGCAATGGCATCCTGGTAAACCGAAAGCGATTTGTTGGGGATCACCAGATCTTTATCGATCCCGATGACTTTCCCGTAGCCCTCGCAAACCGGACAGGCCCCCACCGGATTGTTGAAGCTGAAAAGATGAACGGTCGGTTCCTCAAATGTGATTCCATCAGCCTCAAACCGGTTCGAAAAACGGCGGGTAACTTCTTTGTTTTCCGGGTATGCCTTAATGAGGCATTCTCCATGCCCTTCGTAGAAAGCCGTCTGGACCGAATCGGCGATTCGCCCCCGGCGGTCTTCATCATCCGGGTTCACTGCAATACGGTCGATCACTACATGGCAGCTCCCACTGCAAAAATTTTCTTCTCCCTGCTTTACCAACTCATCGATCCGCCGGACCTCCCCATCAATCTCCAGCCGTGAAAATCCCTGCTGCATGAGCAATTCCGCCTCCCGTAGCAGGGTGCGCCCTTTTTGAGGCTTCAGCGGCGAAAGGATCATCGCACGGGTCCCTACCGGAAAATTTAAAACGGCATCGGTTACATGTGTCACCGTGTGCCTGACAACCGCTTTTCCCGAGACGGGAGAAAAGGTCTTTCCAATACGTGCAAACAGCAATTTTAAATAGTCGTATATCTCGGTGCTCGTCCCTACCGTGGAACGGGGATTCCGGGTATTAACTTTTTGTTCAATGGCAATGGCCGGCGGGATCCCCTTGATGAAATCCACCTCCGGTTTGTTGATACGTCCTAAAAATTGCCTGGCATAGGAAGAGAGACTCTCCACATACCTTCGCTGTCCCTCCGCAAATAGCGTGTCGAATGCCAGGGAAGATTTTCCCGATCCGGACACACCGGTAACTACAATGAATTGATTCAGAGGTATTTTTAGACTGATGTTTTTGAGGTTATGAACCCTGGCATGCTGTATTTCAATGTATTTTTCGGCTTTCCTGCTTTGCATCGACTGATTGGAATTCTTATAAATTGGTGAAAAAACTTGCTTATTTCCGTAAAAAGTTTCATTTTTACCGGTGCAAAAGTAATAAATAGTTTCACTTCATTTAAAAATTGACGCCTATTGAAAAGATTTACTTTTTGTTTATAAAATAAATAGAAGGTAATGTTCAGAACAAATGCACTGAACGACAATGAGCTCGTTCAACGCTTTATTCAAGGCGATCAAAATGCCCTCGAAATTCTAATCCATCGGCATAAA
>JAGYMR010000012.1 GCA_018400515.1 Tangfeifania sp. | reverse complement strand
TGGACCTGATAAAGGAATCTTTGATTCCTATAAGCGGTATATGCACATTCGAAAATTTCCCCGGCCGGAGGAAGTCGATTGATTTTTTATCTTTGGGAGCAAAAAAATTTTTATATGGACACCTGCTTTAAAAAATGGATTTCCGTTACGTTGTTCCTCTCAGCTGTTTGTATGACATCCTTTGCCCAAAAACAGGGGAATATTGTGGAATATTTCGGCCGCGAAGTGGTGGAAGAGATCAATGAAGGAGCTGTTATTCATGTATTCAGGGAGGGCCTTCTCCTGCCTGTTGCTTCGCGGGGGCGCGGACTGCTGCCGGAGACAGATATTATCGCATGGCATTTTGCCAATGGAACATGGATCAAACCGGAAGAGGGAAAACTGTTGCATCCCATGCATGCGGGAGAGGACAGTTTGTATACCTGGCAAGCTGTGGAAGCCAACGAAGAAAATTCGTTCCGCGGAAGGAAGTACCGGAGATCTTTTTTGTACACCTTTCTGGAATCTTCCCGGGAGGAGGTGTTGCTGCTTGATGCCCGGGGGCATACCCAGGGCTACATCAACGGGAAGCCCATTGCCGGGGATCATTACGATTTCGGATATACCCTGGTCCCTTTTAAATTGAAAAAGGGACTGAACGAATTTATTTTCACCCCCGGGCGATTTGGGCGGGTGACCTCCCGGGTGGTGGCTCCTTCAAAACCTGTGATGCTGACCACCCGCGATATGACAGTTCCCTCGCTGATCACCGGAGAAAAAAAAGAACAGTGGGGAGCCGTCCGCGTTATCAACACCCTGGAAAAAGATCTCCGCGGATTGCGGATCCGTTGCATTCTGGAATCGGGCGAAGCAGCCACTTATGAAACGGACCGGGTAATGGAGATGAGTGTTCGGAAGGTGAAATTCCGGATACCCGCTACGTCTGTTATACAGGAAGATGGAAAGGTGAAGGCTGCCCTGGTATTGTCAGACGGGAATGGCAGGGAACTTCACCGGATTTCCTTTGAACTCAGCCAGCGCGAAGCAGACACCCACCATGAACGGACTTTTGTCAGCAACATTGACGGAAGTGTTCAATACTACAGCGTAGCCCCCTCCACTCAAACCGGCAGTGACCAGGCCCTGGTCCTTTCGGTTCACGGTGCCGGGGTGGAAGCCCGCAACCAGGCGCGCGCCTATAGCCAAAAGGATTGGTGCCATGTGGTGGCCCCCACCAACCGCCGGCCTTATGGATTTAACTGGGAGGACTGGGGACGCCTGGATGCCATGGAGGTACTCGCTGAAGCCCAAAAAGTATTTCAAACCGATCCACAGCGAATTTACCTTACCGGCCACTCCATGGGCGGTCACGGAACCTGGCAGATCGGGGTGACTTACCCCGGCCGTTTTGCAGCAATTGCTCCCTGCGCCAGCTATCCCGATATTCTGGGGTACGCCCGCCGGGGCAGAGGATCCTCCCTGCAGGGAAACCTGCACTACCAAATGTTGCAACGGAGCGCCCACGGGGCACGAACTCTCCGGATGAAACGGAATTTCCTTCAGTCAGGGGTCTATATCCTGCACGGGAGCGACGATACCGTGGTGCCTGTTGAACAAGCCCGGATGATGCGCGATACCCTGGGGGGCTTTCATCCCAATTTTTGCTATTACGAATATCCGGGCGGATCGCACTGGTTTGGGAACGAAAGTGTAGACTGGGAGCCGCTGTTCCGTTTTTTTAAATGGCAGTCGATTCCCGAACGGAACGACATCAATCACATTGAATTTCATACCGCATTTCCGGGCATCTCTGCAACAAATTACTGGCTCACCATCCGTCAGCAGGAAGAACCCCTTGAATTCTCATCGGTCGATTTTACCCGGAAAAAGGATACCATCACCGGGAAAGCGAACAATGTGGCCGCCCTCACACTCCATCTTTCGCAACTGGATTTCAATGAAAAACCGGTCATTATTATTGATGGTCAGCTTGTTGCTCCTGAAGATGAAACCGATATCCTGCTGATAAAGGAGTCGGGGAAGTGGGAAGCGGGTGACCCGGATCCGGCGGAAAAATATCCCGGCAGAAGCGGCGGGTTTAAAAATGCTTTTGATAACCGTGTGGTTTTTGTATATGCTACCGGGGGAAGCCGCGAAGAAAGGGAGTGGTATCAAAATAAAGCCAGGTTTGATGCAGAAACTTTCCAGTACAAAGCCAATGGTTCCATCGAGGTCATTGCCGACCGCGATTTTGTTCCGGCTCATTACCCCGACCGCAATGTGGTGCTTTATGGCAATGCAGACAACAACCGGGCGTGGGACCTGGTCCTGGACGATGTCCCCGTGGCGATTAAAGACGGAAAGATTGTGTTCGGCGATCATATACTGAATGGCGATGACCTGGGCTCCTTCTTTATCTACCCCCGGTCTGATTCCGGCACTGCCAGTGTGGGTGTGGTCGCAGGAACCGGCCTCCAAGGCATGAAGGCGGCGGTGAAAAACAACTATTTTGCCGGATTCAACGGCTATCCTGACCTGTTGATTTTCGATGCCGGTTACATCAGGGAAGGACTGGAGGGAATCCTTGTATCGGGTTTCTTCAACAATCAGTGGGAGATTGGAAAAGGGCTGTTTAACATAACGCTTGAATAAAACAGCGTGGCGTTATCCTTTCGCTGGTTATTCATTCAGAAAGGTGATCTCCTGGCGCATATACCGGATCTCATCGTAAAACCAGTTGTATTCCTCCCCTTCATTAAACAGCTTGTAATCAATGCCGTTGTCCCGCCAGCCCACCTGGGTGGAGTAAAACAGATAGAGCCACCATTTATTTTCACGGTTACAGACAAAAGTCTGGGGAACATGGTTGGCATCAATTCCCGGATCCGGGGGAATGGTGTACAGTTTTTCCCATTCGAGCCCGTCATACGACCGGGCAACCATGAGTTGCCTGCTCTGCCAGCCGGAAGGCTCCTTTCCTGCGGGTGCTGAGGCCGGGTAGCCCGCACCATCGGAAAAACTATAGTACAACGAATCGAAACGAACCATTTCAGGATTGGGCCAATTGGTGAGTAAAGGCTGATCGAGCGAATTCACAAACTCAAATGTGCCGGTTATAAAATCACCCGTGTTTACAGCCAGGCTAACCGGCATGCCTCCTGTAAGATTGCTGTGGTAATAATCAAAATAGAGGTCCCACTGATCCATCGCATCGTTCCAGAGCAGGCAGGGACGGTGAAAATCGCCCACCCTGTCCGGAGATGGTGCCGGCGGAAAAATACTGTCTTCTTCAGCAATCAGTAAAGGTTTTTCGGTTTTTTGCCAGTGGATGCCATCCGTTGAGGTGGCGCCCATAACACAACAGATAATCGAATATTTATACCCCGCTGTTTCCGGGAAAACATCCGAAGTGGCACTGTAGGCCATGTAGTAAGTACCGTCTTTTAAAACCACCGACGGATCGCCGCAATGGTAACTGTCGAAAAATTTATTCTCTTTATCCGGATCCCCGTGAAGAACCGGCTGCCATTTTTCATTCTGCTCACTGGCATCCCAGGAACCATCTTTACAATACACTTCCCAGTTTTCCAGATCTTTCGACCGTGCCACATAAATGGCATCGCATCCCGGGTACCCGGAATTGCACATATCCTCGATCCAACCGAAAAACCACATCATGTAGGGATATTCGCTGTCATTGGTTTCAACAACACAGGGCTGATAAGCGTGCATGAAGCCTTTCAGCACCGGCTGGAGGTTGCGTTCCCACTTATCTGAAGGAAACGCGATCCGGGAAGGATCCTCTTTATGAATATCATTTTCCGGCGGACTTGTCTTACAGGAAGAAAAAACAACGCCCACAACAATCAAAAGGAAGAAAAAATTTTTGCTTATCATAAATTATTTCTGTTTAAATATTCGGCAAGCGACAGGTACACACCGGCTGTCCAGCCCATCATCGGAGCGGAATCATATTCCGCATTTGATAATTCGCCGGTTTCTGCATCGGTTTTCTCAAAAAGTTTCCCATGCTTTTGAAAAAGTTGGGTGTTGACATCAATGAATTTGCTGGCCACTCTTTGGGCTTCCTTTTTATATCCATACCGGTCCAGTCCCATCACCGTAATATAGACCATCGGGGGCCATACTACGGGGTAGGCCCATTGATATTGCCGGCAGCCGGCGTGTTCTTTTGTTGTTGCAACGCCATATTCTTTCTCGAAGAGGTTGAGGTTTTGAACCATCTTTGCAGCCTGCTCCTCGCTGGCCAGCCCCATGAATAAGGGTTGCATGCCGGAAATGGAATAAATTCCGGATGGTTTTTTATTTACAAAATCATAGTCAAAGTACCAACCCCGGGCTTCATTCCATAGGTATTGATTGATCAATGCTTTCCGTTTTCGGGCCCGCTGAAGGTATAAATCGCTGTAATACCAATGGCTTTTCTTTGCTGCCGTGGAAAGGAACTTTTCGTATCCCCAGAGCAGGGCATTCAGGTCGACGGCGTTAAAATCCATGGCCCGCCGGTCGTATCGCTGGCAAAAATCCCAGTTTTCGGCTTCGGCCATACCGTGTCCGCCGATGATAATTTTCTCTTCATCCGGTATGTTTTTATCCAGGCCCAGCCTGGTTACCAGCGGACCATTATAAAAGCGGATGCATCCTTCGTTATTTTCGTGGTGCCCGAAGTGGTTCAGTCCGCTTAAACTGTACCGGGCGGTCATCCAAAACTGGTACTCTTTCCTTACCCCTTTGGCACATTGTAAAAAAAATGCTTCATCCTCCTTTTGGACGTGATCAAAATAGTCGCTGACCATTAACTGAAAGTAGGGGGATTGGGAGCGGTTATGGAGCCCTGCATAATTGGGCATATAGCCGTGTTCCTCAATGAACCATAAAATATTTTTGATGTTGTTCTTTGCCTGCTCCGCCTTTCCGGAACGGAGCAGCCCCAGGTTTGTAAAATAGGTATCCCAGTAAAAAAACTGAATAAAGTGGCCCTCTCCTTTGATGGAGGGGGAGCTGTAAGGATAGGGCAAATGGGTTCTGTCCGGTTGCTTTTCCGGAGCATCCCGGTAAATGGATTTTTCCCAGTTTTGGTGAATATAATCCAGCACCTTTTTTACCCGAAGGTCTTTTGCTGAATGGGTTCCGTCCCATCCTGCCCCGGGCAGAGGCATAAAAGAGAGGGCCGCGCCCGTCACTGAAAGGTTGGTAATGAAATTTCGTCTGTCCATTATTCTGTTTTATAATTCGTCATGAATTTTACACCTGCTCTGTTGGCATGGGAGCTTCATTCCTTCCATCTTTGTGCCCTGCTCCTGGAGGCCCTTTTTCATTCCCCTCTGTTTTCTGTTTTGAAATATTTGCCTTCCGGTTTCATTTTATCCGCAAGCCGGGAAAAACGTCATCAGCATTTGCAATATAAAACGAAACAGGTTACGGCGACCAGTAGCCAGGGTGTTTTCAAACACCTACTCGGTTACATTAAATTCGATGTCCTCCGTGAAGTTGTTGATATCAAAGTATCCCTCTTCCGGGGAATGGACATAATCCCCTTCGATCATCAGGTCGGTGAAATAAACACCACTGATAATGCGGTCGGCGCTATAGCCATGGATAAAATTATTAATGGTGGGTTTTGAATTCAGGGTAACCCGGTTGAACCGGATATTTTCAACTCTTTTCCCTTCCGAGGCGTTAAAAGGGGTTTTTACCATATTGATTGTGACCAGGTTGGTGCCTTCCCCCAATTCATCGACACGGATATCTTCATACAATACATTATGCACCGTTATATCATCGCCGGCGTTGATGGCCAGCACGCCTTTGGCCCAATCGGTATTGGCACTGGAATAATTTTCCGTATAAAGGATATCCATATTTTTGACAGTAACATTTTCAACCTTTTTTTCCATGCTGCTCGCCAGTTCGGGACCAATAAGAATTGCCCGCCCGTGGTCTGCCCAGAATACGCTGTTCCGGATGGTTATGTTTTTCGCACCGGGAGGTTGGATGGCTCCCTGAAACCAACTCAGTTTTATCGACACACAATCATCGTGGTTCCGGATAAAACAATCATCGATAAGGATATCGCTGGAAACTGAAGGATTGATGCCGTCGGAATTGATGGTCCAGCTCAGAATTTTTAAATTCCTGGCTTCTATCCGGTTGCAATAATGAAAATGCACATTCCATTTAACGGTATTGTGCAGGATAATCCCCTCGAGTGTTGCATCATTGACCAGACCAAGGTAAATCATTCCTTTGGCATTGTCCCGGTCGGGGTGTGTGTAAGGGTGTGTCTCACGCATATCGCCCGAAAGGATTCCCCGGCCACGGATGGTAACGTCGTTGATGACCTGGTAAGAAGGGTCTGCCGCCCTTATGCTGCCGTAAACAATGGCTCCGCCGGCAATGTAGACCGTCTCACCACTTTTTACCGACAGTTCACCTTTTCCGTTTTCCCCGATTTTATGAATGCCGGGACCAAAATAGTGGACATGAGCATCGGTCGAGTCGGGAATGTTGGTTTCCAATTCATTGGCAAAAATGGCCAAATTATTAAGTTTATCCCCGTTGAACTCCACAGAAAGTTTCTTTGGTTCTGTCAAGGAAAATTCAACCTCATTTTCATTGATTGTAACCGGAACCCCGGCAGATTCAGGTCGGATCCGGACATCATTGACACTTCCGTTCCTCTTTTCCACTTTCACATCAATCCTTTTTGAAAAGTCTGAATCGAAATACACAAAAGCCATATGCCCCAGCGGTTGTGTGTCAAAACCCCCGTCAACGCCGGCATCGTATTCGTGCAGATCGATCCATTCTCCGCCCTCATACCGGACAAGCACTGAATAGTTAAAATTGGTGGGAGCACCTCCGGGGGCTTCATAAACGGTCAGCTCGGGTTTTGAGATGGACTGTGCATACGCTTCGCCGTTCTCACCCGGGGGGTCATTGTTTTCCTTTTGACAACCCGTAAGAAATAACATCCCTGCCAAAAAGAACTGAATTAAATTCACTTGCATCATGTCTAAAATTTTTTTATGTTTTAGTAATTTACACTATTATTTACGGTTTTTTTAAAACCGGCTTAAAATTTTTCCATAACAAATACCCAATCGTTTTCATCCGGCTTATCTCCTACGGGGTACGTTCCGTTTTCAACACTTACGGTTTCGGGTGTGGTATATTCACCCGAAAGCGGGTCAAACCACATGCAATTATACAGTGTGTTTTCAAGTTTCCGGAGGGTCCCGGTATTTCGGCCGGGATTATAGAAATAAGCCACATAAAGATCGTTGTCCTCACTGGCAAGCGAATACCAGGATCCATCATTTGAAAACCACTGGGGGTCGTTGAATCGCGGAACCAGTTTCCACCATTGGAGGGATTGAAAGAAAGAACGCATGTATCCCAGTTGATAAGCTGTCGGAAACTCCAGGCTTTCATCCCATTTGGTCTGCTTCTGCTCCACCGTAATTGTAATTCCCTGCCTGGTGGTGGGTTGATCCATATCATAGGTGCTGTTGTAGAGCCAAATATCGATGGCTCCATAACCATATCCGTACATGCCATTCAGAAAAGCCGTCCAGCCCTGCATTCGTGCGCCGTAATGATTGGTCCATAAGTAATCAAAACTGCCTTCATAAAGAATGGATACTTTTGATTGCCCATTTTCCCAGAAATCGATCGGTACGCCAAAATTCAACGGACCGTCCTTCCGGGCAGACCACTGTACCGCCCACCAACTATGGCCTTCCACTTCCCGGAAGGCAGACTGTGAGGCATTGGTATAGCCGGCATACTCCATATGAGCCGTTAAGGGATGTCCATAAGGATCAAAATGATGCATATAACCGGCCACAATCTTCCATGGATTCGTCGATGGATCATAGTAATCATGAACATGATGCGGATGGTTAAAATCATCATCGCACTCCTGTGCCGTTGTCCACATCACCGGATAGGCGCTGTACCTGGCAACCCAGTATCTGCTCAGCTTTTCAAGGTAGGCATCCGGATATTTTTCCCGGTCGTAACCGAGGGTGGAAACAAAGAAAAACTGGGCATTGGCATGCACCAGTCCCTTTTCAGCTACATATTGGAAGCGTTCATCCAGCTTTTTGAAATGAATGATGTCGTTCTCATCCAGTCCGTCCCGTAAATTATAACCCGCTTCAAGTGGTTGCGATTGAATGACCGTAAATCCCTGTTCTGCCCGTTTATCGATGATTGTCATAAAATTATCATAATCGTTGGCAGCAATATTGGCATGGGTGTCGCCCAGGTAAAAGAAAGGGGAGCCATTGCTATAAGTAAAATAACGTTTTCCAGGGGAGGTTCGGATAAAACCATATTTATAAATTTTCAGGACCCCTTCATATTGAATACATGTAAGATCCCCGCTTTGGTGGTTTAATCCGGTATTGGATTCGTCTGTGCAGTGGGTGGTATAGCTCCAGTTTCCTGTTAAAGGGGGCGCAAATCGTACCATCCAGTTGTTGCCCCCGTTCCAGAATGCAGGCACTTTAAGTGTTGTTCCCCCGGAGTGCCTGAAAACAACATCCATTTCAACGGCATTAAAAGGGTCGGAATACGCTTTCTCGCTGGTAAATGCCAATGTTTTCACGCGCCATTGAACAGCGGTTTTTCCCTCTTCACCGTTTGGTAAATCTGCCGGTTCACCGGTGTCGCAGCTGAAACCGGCTGTTAACAATAAAGCCAAAAGAATATGGAATGTTTTTATCCCCCTCATTGGTTCCGCAACTTAAAAAAATAATACCAAAGGTCTTTGTTTGAAAAACTCCTCATTGTCAAATAACAAAAAAATGCAAATTCTTCAAATTGGGGCATTCCCTGAATTCCATCCTCCCTTTTTTTAATCATTGTTATTGAAATGATTCCGGCCAAATCCATAGTCGTTTCATGAAAAGAGAAGGTGCCTTGTGAAAAGCCACCTTCTCTGCATCCTCTTTCGGGCAATGATGTTTCCCTTTACTATTTGGATATCACCAGTTTTTTAATGCTCCTGCCCTGCATATTTTCTACAGCTACCAGGTAAATACCGTTTCTGAAGTTGCTTACATTCAACGTAAAACGATCCCTGTTGGTCACTGTTTCATAGGCGATTTTTCCTGCAATCGAAAATATGCGGATCCGGGAGTTGCCGTCCAGGTTTTTGAAATGGAGGACATCCTTTACAGGATTCGGATATATAGTGAAGGCATCCTCCATTGCTATTCTTTTGCTGGCAGTATTTGTATACAAGGCCATGATTTCCTCATCCTCCAGCACGCCGGTATAAAACCGGACGTCATCCATAAGTCCCTTGAAATTATCTGCATTGCCGGACCCTCCCATAACAAGATAATTACCGTTTTCCGATGTATTGCCGGTGATATACTCCGGATTCTCCATGGTCAGTTCTCCGTTGATATATATTTTTGTTTTCACACCGGAATATACAAATGCTAAATGGTACCATTCATTGGAATGAAGGATCGTGGTGTCATAAAGGAATGAACCGGCACCTCCCCACCAGGCTACATAATCTGTAGCAATACCAAAGCCAACGACAGCACTGTCTGCTCCGCGGGTTTCATTAAATAAAAAATATTCAGAACCCTCCGCTAAAATAACATTACTGGATGCCGGTGTTTCGCTCATATTCATCCACAGGGATACCGAAAAAGCTCCCATCGATTCAGCAGCAGTGGGGTCTCCACAATTCAAAAAGGAAGTACCGTCAAATTCCAGCGAGGTGGCCCCCTGTTTTGCATCCGAGCTATAGTAAAGGGTATCCCCTCCAAGAATATTTCCGTCGAATTCCGTTGCTTCGGGGACTACATTCTCAAGATTCTCTTCAAAAGTCCAGTGGGCGACCAGTTCGGATCCTGAGGGTGCCGCGAGGGTGGTTGCTGATACCGGATCACTGGCTTCAGAGACATTTCCGGCAGCATCGACAGCTTTTACGGTAAATTCATACGTTGTTCCGGGGGCGATGCCAAAAATATCGGCCCCCAGGGTGGTTACGGTATCCATTTCCACCCCGTCTTTTAAAATGATGTATTCCACCACCCCCACATTGTCGGTAGCAGCATCCCATTGTATATAAACGCTGACCAGTTGCTCATCCAGCACCGTCAGGTTGGTGGGGGCGGATGGTGGTTCTGAATCGGAGCTTTCCAGCGTGGTAACCGTCACTACATTGCTGGTATCTGAAAGGTTTCCGCTTAAGTCAGAGGCAAGGACGCTAAAATCGTATTCCGTTTCGGGTTTTAATCCGGTTACGGTAACCGCTGTTTCACCGCTAACCGTATCAATGCGGGTATTATTTTGCAATACGTAATATGCGGCTACCTCCACATTATCGGTCGATTCATCCCAGCTTAATTCAACGCTGGTCTCCCCGACATTCGATTCCGTAAGGTTTCCGGGGGTTGTCGGGGGTTCTGTATCGGATGGGTAGCTATTGTACAGTTCTTCGATCCCTCCTTCGCTCAATGCTTTGCTGTAGAACCGGATATCATCCAGTTTGCCGTTAAAATTGCCAAGATCGGGATTTCCTCCAATTAAGAAACCGCTGGCACTATTTAAAACAGCTCCGGTAATGGAGTTCTCTTCCGTTTCCAGAATGGTTTCTCCTCCGTTCATATTCAATCCCAGTTTACTGCCGTCGTAATAAAGGGCCACATGGACCCACTCATCCGAAGGGGGAACCGGGAATTTTTGCAGGCTTCCCCCGGTCTGGTACCACCCCACATCTTCGGTGGCCACAACCAGATCCAGATATCCTCCATCGAGGATAATCACCCGGAATTTACTGTCTTTTTCGATAATGGATTGCATATTATCTGCTGTAGCCCCATTCACTTTCATCCAGAAGGCCACCGTAAATTCATCGAGGTCCTTCAGGGTGTCAGGATCAAGGCAATTGAGGTGAAAGCCCCCGTCAAAATCGATGGAGTAGTCGCCTTGTTTAACATCCGTTTCGCTGTAGGATACTTCATATCCTTCGGGTTGCACATACCCGTGGGCTTCACCTATGGAATCCCGGGTATTGTTTTCAAATTGCCAGTGGGCAATCGGTGTCTGCGCATATGGAGTGAACCATATGGCTGTCAGAACAAAGAGAGGTAAAAGTTTTCGCATAATTCATTTTTTTAGTTAGAAACAAATATTATTCATAGCCGGGGTTTTCTATCAGATTGGGATTATTGGCTGTCCGGTTAAGCGTAATCGGGAAGTAATAATTATAGGGATAAAAGACAGGGTCTGAAACACCACTGTCGATATTTTCCTCCACAATAATTTGGTACTTCCGGGTATTATAATCAAGAATAAACCGCAGTCCGGAACGGTTAACCGACAGGACATCTTCAGCAGTACGCCATCTCCGGAGGTCCCAGTAGCGATGGCCCTCAAAAGCAAGTTCCACTTTTCTTTCATGGCGGATCTTTTCCCGGTCAATGGTTTGCAGGGGGGCTATTCCGGCCCTTGTCCTGATTTGGTTGATATAAGAAAGGGCCTCCCCCTCCTTGTCCAGTTCAAAAGCCGCTTCTGCCATATTCAATAAAATTTCGGCATAACGAAAGAGGATCCAGTCAGTTTTGGAAGTTCCACGTTCTCCCATGTTGCTATGGTTTTCATCGAGGTACTTCATAACACCGAATCCTGTTCCGTAAGATCCGTCCACTTCCTGGGGTCCTTTTGCCAGCACATCGCCGAAAGATCCCATTTCCCGGAGGGTCCCGTTGGGAAGGATCAGTCCGTTGTGAAAATCGACATAGGCTCCCTTCCAGGGAGTACCCTGCGTATAGAGGGTTGCAAAGAACCGGGGATCTTTGTTCTCCCAAAGATCATCCATGGACCACAGACCCTGTTGAATGGCCTGCCGGTCGAGGGTTCCGGGCGTTCCGTCCCGGTACTCAAACGACTCAGCCATTTCAAGATAGGGCGCATTGACATTTCCTGCGTTCCACGCGTGTGGTTTCGGGCATTGCATGAAATCCCATACCCAGCCGTTTCCTGAAGGCTGCCCGGCGATCCATGCAATATCGTTGTGCCGCTGCACCCAAATCACCTCTGAGTGATCCTTCACCAAAAAAATATTTTTAAAATTCTGAACTTTATCTTCGTCCTCGTCATAAAGGCCAAATTGGTTGTCCTGAATAATTTCCAATGAGGCATTGTAGGATTGTTGAAAATAATTTTCTGCCTGTGACGACTCCATACCCAGCAACCCATCCAGTTGAACCGTTCCGAACCGGGCAATGCTTCCGGCGTAGAGTGCCGCCCTGCTTTTTAAAGCAAGCGCTGCATACTTCGAGGGGCGCCCCAGTCCGTCGTCAGGCAGATCCTCAGCGATCTGATCCATTTCCTGAATGATAAAATCATAAATATCGGCTTCGGAATTTCTTCCCTTAAATAGTTCTTCGCGGGGAGCATCAATTTCCTGAGCCTTTTTAATCAGGGGTACGCCGCCATACCGTTTTACCATGGAAAAATAGTTATAAGCCCTCAGAAACCGGGCTTCAGCCATCTTTGCCCTTTTAAAATCTTCCTCAACAGGGGTATTACTGAGTTTTTCCAGAAAATAATTCAAATGGCGGATCACTTTATAAGAATATTCCCACCATTCCAATACGCCGCCCTGAATGCGGATGCCGCCCATTTTTGCTCCCGTCGACTGCTTGCCTCTCCACCAGTTCCCCATCGCCTCGTCGGCCATTTCATTGATGATAAAGGGGCCTGCAAGGTCCGCACTGTTCAGCAGGGTATTCCAATCGCTCGAGATGGGATTGGGGGTTTCATTGGTTAAAATATGCATATCAATGTAAGCCTGTGTTAAGTAGGCATTGATCAATTCCTGGTCTTCAAAAACAGCCTTGTCCGAGATGATATCCAGGGGCTCCTTATCTAAAACATATTCATTGCAGGAAGTAAATGCAACCAAAATTACGAGTAGTATGTTAAATATAAATCTTTTCATTTTTTTCCTTTTTTTGAATGACTGTTTTTAAAAAGATATGGATGTACCAAAAGTGATTGTCCGTTGCTGGGGGTAATACCGTCCGCTGCTGCCCGACGGTGCTTCAGGGTCTACATTGTACTTTTTCAGCCGGTCGAATGTCAGCAAATTGACCCCTGCCATGTACAGCCTTACTTTCGAGAGATTTACCATTTTCAGTATATTATCGGGGACCGTATAGCCCAGCGAAGCGGTCTTCAGGCGCAGGTAACCTGCTTTTTTATAATTGAAATCGGAAGAGAGTCCGTTGGTCCAGGCGCCTCCAAGACGCGGGAAAAGGGCATCTGCACGGTTGTTCTTTTCGGTCCAGTGCTCCTCAAAAATAATGGCTGGTTTTACCTTGCCGGTTGCCGAGAGGTTCAATAAGTAATAGTAGCCAAAGGCTCCCTGGAACAAAGCAGAAAAATCGAAATTTTTATAATTGAGATTTACATTAAATCCTGTCATCCAGTGGGGTGTTGTTCCTTCTTTGACGGACGTGTCACGCCAGTCGAGGATTCCGTCGTCATTCAGGTCCACATAGCGGATATCTCCCGGACGAAGGGTAACGTTCCCCTGTTGGTCCTGATCAAATTTGAGGTTATCAATCGCTTCCATGGAGGTAAAAATGCCATCAGAGATATAAACTGCGGTTCGGTCCATCCACTGTCCCGAATTTTTATTTATGCGGACCTGGTCCGGATCGGAGTATTCCGGTTCTTCATAATGGTCCCATTTTGCTCTTGACCAGGAAATGTTTCCGCTGATATTCCAGGTCAGGTCGTTCAGCTTTCCCTCTGTTCCCAATTTGAACTCAAACCCCCGGTCATTCGAACTGTTAAGATTTTCCGGGGGCAGTTCGGCACCGAACTGGTAGGGAAGGGATGTCAGCCGGGTTGCCAGGATTCCGTTGCGCTCACGATAGAATACATCCCCTTCCCCATATAACTTTTGGTCCAGGAGGGAGAAATCCATTCCGACATTATACGTTCTCATATTTTCCCAGGTCATGTTGGGATTGGGCAAGCCGCTGGAAACAATTCCCTTCTGGGGTCCTTCGTCAAGAATATAAGTTATGTTTGGATTGTACTGATAACCCGCCAGATACTGGAAATTTCCGATATTATCATTTCCGGCTTCTCCATAACTTGCTCTGATCTTCAGATAACTGACAAATTCCAGGGCATCCATAAAATTTTCTTCTGAGATCCTCCACCCAAGGGAGAACCCGGGGAAATACCCCCACCGGGTATCCTCAGGGAATTTCGCAGAAGCATCTGCCCTCAAAATCGTCTCAAACAAATATTTTTCACGGAAAGAATAGTTAACGCGGCCAACAAAACTGACCCTTCCCATTTCCGCAGCACTGCCATTATTCGACATGCCATTGGTACTTCCTGCGTACATTTGATCAACGGTTGTGGAGAGGAAGTTTGTCCGCCCTGCACTTAGGGAGTTATTGGCATAATCAATGGCTTCGTAAAGCGCCAGGCCTTTCACATGATGCGCCCCGTCACTTCCGAATTGGTTGTCATAATTCAAAGAAAGCTGGCCGGTAAGGGTCCGGCTTTCATATTTCGACTGGTTGAGGTAGGGGTTATCCCCAAGAGCACCGGCCAGGGTATAAATATCGCTGGCATAATCGTAGCTATAAAACTCGGTGGGGATGAAGAACTGCTTTGTGGATCCATAGTTTTGTGCATAATTAAAAAAAGCTTTGGCCGAAAGACCTTCAACGGCTTTCACCGCGTAATCAAGGGAGATGGTCCCTTTTAGGTTCTGATCGTTCCGGTCGTTATACCCTGAAAGGTTCCTGTTGGAGGAGACATGCGCCCCACCGGTCCCGGCACCGAAGGCAAATGAAATTTTTGAAGGATCGGGCAGGGTGGCAGGATAAATGGGAAGGGTATTCCAGAAATCCTGCCATACCCCGCCTCCTTCCTCCAAAGAACGCATGGGGTATTTGCGGGCCTCTATCGTGGAGGCAAGATCAATTCTCAGCGATAAGTTTTCCAATACCTGGGCATCGATGTTTGATTGTAAATTATACCGGGTGTAATCCCCACCACTCTTTTTCCACATGGTTTCCTGGTTCATATAACCCAGGAAACCATAGTATTTTACCTTTTCGGAGCCTCCCCTTACTGAAATATTATGCTGATGCTGAGGTGCCCAGTCACGAATCAGGGTGTTATACCAATCGGTATTGGGATATTGCTGGTTCGATTCATCATAATACGCCTGAACCATCTCCTCGGTAAAGGGGGCATTTCCAACCTCTCCTCCGTTTATCCACTCTTCCCTTTGCATTTCTGCATATTGCCCCGCACTCGGTGTTCGGGGCATTGCCGTGACCCCCTGAAGGGTGTAAGAGGAATTTACCGTTATCTGCGGTTTTTGGGTGCTTCCACGTTTGGTGGTTACGAGAATCACGCCGTTCCCTGCTCGCGAACCGTAAATAGAGGCGGATCCGTCTTTCAGGATGGAGATGCTTTCAATCTGATTGGGGTCGATGGAATTAAAATCAGATTCAATGCCGTCAACGATAATCAATGCAGAACCAAACCCCCGGATACTTATATCGGCAGCATCCGCCCCCGGCAATCCGCTGGTTTGTTTGGAAACCAGTCCGGGCAGGCGTCCGGCCAGCGCATTGGAAGTACTCGCCACGGGAGCTACAGTAAGTTCTTCATTTTCCACACTGGAGATGGATCCCGTTACATTTCCCTTTTTTTGTGTGCCATATCCGATAACGACAACATCGGCAAATTCCTGAATTTCTTCCTTCATTACAACCTCCAGACGGGATTGATCACCGATTTTTACTTCCCGGGTACCAAACCCGATAAATGAAAAAAGCAGTGTCTGTCCTTTTTCCGCCTGGATGGAAAATTGTCCTTTGTCGTTGGTAACCGTTCCTTTTTGGGTGCCTTTGATTAAAACAGAAACACCCGGAAGGGCTAATCCCTCCTCATCCTGTACCGTTCCGGAAATCGTCCCCTGCTGGGCCGAAAGCTGCAAAACAGCAAAGATTAAAGAGAGGGCTGATAGTATTCGTTTTCGTAAAAATTGGTTGGAAAGATGGTGCATCATAATAAATTCGTTTAGGTAATTTTTTTCAGATATTTAATCAAAAACATTCCGGATGGCTTCCAGGTATTTCATTCCGTTTATGGTATCGGGTTCGAGGTAGCTTCCTTCTGTCCATTCGTTCCAGCAGTTGATATTCAGTATCCGTGGACCTCCGGGATCCGACAAAAGTTTGTTTTTGGTCATTCTCAATGCCTTTTTGAAGTTTTCCGGGGTATTGTTTCCGATGGTATTCATGCAGGGATAGCCTACATTTTCCCATTCAGTTTCGGGGCTGCATCTTGGAGAGGGATCCCATCCCATGGTCACATTGGGAAAATAGGGAACTTTAAATTTATTGCGTGCTTCCTCCCAATATTCAAAATAACGGTCCCTCACCCAGTTAAAGTCGGTTTGGGTTTCGGGCAACACCGAATGATGAACCCAGACATAGGATGTAACGGAATTAAATCCCAGTTTATCACTGAGTTGAATAAAGTCTGCAGGCGTTTTCTCGGACGGTAGAATCGGATTTCCCCAGGCAACAAGGTTCCAGTGAACTCCTTTTAGACCGGCATCTTTGGCTTTCTGGCGCATCAGGTCCATTGCCTGCCGGGTGGCTCTGAGGGATCCAAAACTTTCCACGAACTTTTGAATATCATAAATTGAAAAATAGGGTTTCCCGTCAATTTTCCAGTAATTGGTTTTTAGAAAATAGTCCTGAATGACAAGGTCACAAATCGCTTCATATTTTTGAGGGCTTACTTTGCCGGGATAAAGCAGCTTTGGCTCGGTTCCGGGGGTGAAGGGGTGATTATCCAGCCAGTCATGATTGGCCCACATCAGCGCAAATTTCAGGCGGTCATTGTTGGATGCCCCGAGAAACCCATCATCAAGCGCCCTGTTCAGGAAAGGACCGTCTTCATACATATACCAGTCAAATAAAAACACATCAATGTCATGGTCGGCAGCTGCATCAATCTTGACTTCCATATCATTCGGATCGGCTTCATCGGTATAACCCCAGGCGGGTACTTTGGGTTGCTGATGATTTTCAAACCGGGGCCGGGCGGCTTTAAGCAGCTCCCATTCGGTCCATCCTTTTCCGTGATAAGCACTGTTTCGCTGGTCCTCATGGTAATTGGGAAAATAATAGGCCACTACCGTTATTTCATCTTCTTTGGAAAGAAAGGCGAGATGCGGGATTAGTAAAATAATGACAAAAGCAATTACCGGAATAAAAATGAATATATACCAAGCGGATTTTTTTCTTTTTCTGGATGTTTTGGATCGTTTCATATTAGAATAAATTGTGTTTAATGTTTTGTATATTAGTCAAGCATATATTTTTTCATAGGGCCCATAGAACTCCCAGGCTCATTTCGACAGAATTCGCAAGCGAATTTCTCCCCTCTTGTGATTATAAGTTATGGTCGTTTCATTCGCATTCATTTTTCATTTTTTTTGTAGCACTGGGAAAAATGAATGGTTTAATGTGAAAAACCGTTTTCTTAACAAAGATCTTTATTATTCTTCAGGCCTTTCTTTTCTGATTGTCCGATTATTTTTGGCTGTGTTCCCAATTTCCCGGAGTTGTTTTCCGATGCTTTTGAGCATTGGTTAAAAGTCTTTTATCATGTTCCAAATTTTCAGCCAATCCAGTTTCTGTTTGATTTTTTGTTATTTTAGGGTAATTAAAATCAGTTCAAATGAAGTTTCAGATCAATCCAGGGCATACCGTTTTTTTCCTCCACCTGATCCTTCATTTAATGGTAATCCCGCGAGTAACCGGATCCAATTTTTTGCCCGGCAATATGAAGTTCCATCATATTTCCATCAAGGAGGGGCTGGCAAACAACAGGGTCGATTGCATGCTTCAGGACCACGAAGGTTATTTGTGGTTTGGCACCAAAAGGGGTTTGTGTAAATACAATGGATATGATTTTACCATTTACAAAAGCCATCCCGGGGATAGCACCTCTTTGCGATACCATCAAATTTCGGAACTTTGGGAAGATTCTGCCAACCGCTTGTGGGTGGGAACGGTCGGTGGCGGCTTGCATCTATATAACCGGGAGACGGATCGTTTTTCTCCGGTGCGCATTCACCCGGATTCCTATCCGGGAACATTCAGCGGAAGAGTTATCAGCTTGCTTTCCCTGCCGGATTCGGAGATCCTGGTGTTACACACCTTTGGAATCACACGGATCAACGGAAATTCGGGCGAGATTGAATCATTCAAACATGTCATTCAGTCCCGCGATTTGCCGGGCAAAGTAACTGCCGGTTTTAAAGACCCTTCTGGTTTGGTGCTCATCGCCATCGAGAACGAACAACTGATTTATTGGTATGACACCCATTCCAATATTATCCGGCCCTTTCAATGGGAATCCGGAGACAAGGATTTGCCGGGAAAGATTCATCAGTTTTTCGCTTTTGATGAAGAGAATCTTTGGCTGGCCACCGATGAGGGGTTGTTTCGCTTCAATAAAACAAACGGTAAAATGGATCGCTCATTTAAGGGTGATTTTCCCGGGACCGGGGAGAATTTGAATTTTATTATCGAAGATTATGAGAAAAACCTGTGGTTGGGGGGAGAAGGACTTTTTTACTATGACACAAAAAAAGCCGTTTTTTTTCAGCTTCAAAGAGATGATAGTATCCCGGAATCTTATAAAGGCAACATTTTAACCTGCGGGATGGCAGATAACCAGAAAAATGTCTGGTTGGGCACTTTCTCCCGGGGATTAAATGTAAAATACTTTCTGGATAAACATTTTAATCCCGACAAAAAGCTTTCGAACCTGATTGATAATCTGAGCAAAAACATTACCGCCATCTGTAAAAGTGAAAACGGTTTGCTCTTTCTGGGAACATGGGATAAAGGATTACTGATCATTGACAAAAACCATCAACAGATCAGTATTGAAAGGTCTTTCCCGGAGCTGGATTTTCTCAGGGACAAAATTATCCGCTCCATTGAAAAAGATAAAAATGGAAATATCTGGATCGGAACAAATGATGGCGTACTCGTCCGGGTGGATCCCTTAAAAAAGCAGGCGAAAAAATTTTCAATAAATCCTGACATAACCTTTGGAGCCATTACCTCATTTTTATTTCCCGGGCAGGATGAGGTTTGTTTTGCAGGAGACTGGGACGTATTCTTTTTTGATACCGGCGCCAACAGAGTCATCAAACAGGAAACCCAGCATCAGCAGATTCCCACGGTCATGGATCTGACGGAGGACAAAGAGGGAAATATATGGGTGGCAAGCTATTCCCACGGGCTTTTTCAAATAAAAAAAGACAAAACCATCACCCGCTTTAAACCTGTAGGAACGGAAAGTGGAAAATTCCCCGAAGATAAATTTGTGACTATTTTTGAGGATTCGAGAAATCGCCTCTGGGTGGGTACTGAGTTTAATGGACTTTTTCTGCTGCATCCCGATGAAAAAAAGGTGGAACAGTTCACCGTAAAAGATGGCCTTTCATCAAATGATATCTGCTCCATACAGGAAGACTCCAAGGGGCGGTTATGGATCGGAACGAATAACGGACTTACCAGGTTCAATTACAGCATCAATGACTTTAAAATATACTATTGGAGTGATGGATTGAATGCCGATGAATTTCATTACAACTCCAATTGCATCGGTCACGGTAAAACACACTATTTTGGAGGGACCAACGGCCTTGTCTTCTTTGATCCCGATGAGATCCGTGACAGTTACATGGAACTGCCGGTAAAGATCGAAAATATTTCCATCAATCACGGAGCTGTTCTTTGCGATTCGAAAGGAAATTCAATTCATGGATCTTTCAGAACCAACCAATCTCTGAAATTAAAACACAACCAAAATACCGTCAGTTTTAAATATACCACCCTGAATTATTCCCTTGCCCGGAAAAGTAATTTTGCATACAAACTGAAAGGATTTGAAGAAAACTTCAATTATGTGAATCAACAGCGGCAAGTGACTTATACAAACCTTTCCCCCGGCAATTATGTTTTCCGGGTTATTGCCTCAAATAATGATAATATCTGGTATGAAACAGGAGATGCTTTTGCCTTTTCCATAAAACGCCCCCCCTGGCTTACCTGGTGGGCATTCATTATTTATACCGTTTTATTTATCCTGATTATTTATGCTTTTTTGCATCAGATCAGGCATGAGGAAAAAATGAAGCACGCCATTCAAATGGAAAGGATGGAAAAGCGAAAACAGAAAGAATTGAGCCAGATGAAGCTCCGCTTTTTCACCAACATTTCCCATGAATTCAAAACACCGCTTACCCTGATCATTGGTCCGCTGGAACAACTCATTGCTGAACAACACGGCAACTCCAGGCTCAGACATAAACTGACTCAAATCAGCCTGAATAGCCGGAGACTTCTGGAGTTAATCAACCAACTGATCGATTTCAGAAAGATGGAACAGGATGTCCTTCCCCTGGATAAGCAACAAAACGATTTGATAATAACCATTCAAAAAATAATGGAGCTTTTTAAAGGCACGGCCATTAAGAAGGAAATCGGATTTTTGCTTCACACGGATGCGGAAGAGATCATATTTAACTTTGATCGTGATAAAATTGAAAAAGTACTCAGCAATATTTTGTCGAATGCCTTCAAATACACGGAGAAAGGCGGGAATATAGAAGTAGCTGTTACGCTAAACAGTAACAATAACGTATGCATAACCGTGACCGACTCCGGGACCGGTATACCGAAAGAAAAAATAAAAAAAGTCTCGGAATGGTTTTACAGCGGAGCAAAGCAAAACATGGAACCGCAAGAGGCTTCCGGTTCGGGCATCGGTCTGGCTTATTCGAAAAAATTAACGGAACTACATGGCGGAACCTTTATAATCGAGAATGCTGCAAAGAAAGGCACCAGGGTTTTAATCACGCTTCCCTATGACCAGAAGCATCCTGAAAAAGATTCAGAAAAAGAAATGCCGCAAAATTACATCGAAACTGAAATAACCGCTAATTATCCGGAACAGCCGGAAGCGCCTGAAAAAACAGAGCTGACAAATGCCCCGAGGATTTTAATCGTGGAAGATGACGATGAACTAAGGACCTACGTCCGTACCATTTTAAACCGGTATTATCTGGTGGATGAAGCAAAAAATGGTGCAGATGGTTTGGAAATGGCCCGGAAAAATGATTACGACCTTATCGTGAGCGATGTAATTATGCCCAAAATGAGCGGAACAGAAATGTGTAAACGGTTAAAATCAAACATAAAAACCAGCCATATTTTGGTTGTTCTGCTTACGGCCAAAAATGACCTCTACAGCGAAATAGAGGGATATAAAACCGGGGCAGATTCTTACATTGGAAAGCCCTTTTTACCCACCCAGTTAACGGCCGTCATTGTCAACCTGCTCAAAACACGCCAGCACATAAAAGAACACTTTGCATCCATCGGGGAAACAGAAGCTGAGCCCATCGGGATCTCCGTGGAAGATAAAGATTTTATCAAAAAAGCGATTCAAATGACAGAGCTTCGTTTGGATGATCAAAATTTTGGGGTTGAAGAATTAGGAAAAGAGCTTGGACTCAGCCGCACGCATTTATACCGGAAATTAAAATCGCTCACCGGGTTATCACCGCTTGAATTTGTCCGCCAGGTCCGGTTGAAAAAGGCTGCCCAGCTTTTGAGAACGGAAGATCTTACCGTTTCGGAGGTGGCATATGAAGTGGGCTTTAATTTTGCAGCCAATTTTTCCACCTCCTTTAAAGCGCTCTTCGGATTATCTCCCAAAGAGTACCAAAATAAATTCAAAACCTGATATTACGAGCATGTTTTACAGACTCAAAAGAAAATGGGTACAATTTTTACTACGCCGTTGACCGGGAAAGTAAAATAGCCAATGCTTTTGGTGCTCAAACGACCCCTCATGCATTTCTTTTTGACAGGAACATGAAACTGGTATACCGGGGAACCGTGGATGATAATTACAAAAGTGCCATTGGTGTCAAAAAGGCCTATTTAAGAGATGCCATCAAAAGCCTTGGAGCAGGAGAAGAAATAACGGTGGCTGAGACCCGGCCCCTGGGCTGCAGCATCAAACGTAAACTGGATTAAATAATTGTTGAGGTCAGGTTAGTTCAATTTTCTGGCCCTGACCCCTTTAAAGGTGATTTTTATGGGCCGGATGCGACCATTTTCATCAAATTCCATCCGGTCAATACAAGTAACCCGGTGGTTGGCGGACGTTTCCGTAAGCGGACGGCGGTGATAAACCACGTACCATTCATCCGTTCCGGGAATATGGAGGACGGAGTGATGTCCTGCGCCGGTAGCTACTTCCGGATCCTGCTGCAAAACAGTTCCGATCCGTTCAAAAGGCCCGAAAGGATTGTCGGCAATGGCATACGCCACCCGGTAATCGGGACCGGTCCATCCGCCTTCTGACCACATAAAATAATATTTCCCGTTCCGGATAAACATGACGGGGCCTTCCACGTAACCTTCAGGGGTCACCTCCATGAACATTTCACCGTTGGGCAGTGGTTCCAGTCCGGTAAAACCATCGTTCAGTTTTACCACGTTGCAGTGGCGCCAGCCGCCGTAAAACATGTAATAACTCCCGTCGGTGTCATGAAAGATAAACTGGTCGATGGGTTGTGCGCCGTTTATAATTTCATTTATCAGGGGTTTCCCCAGCAAATCTTTGTAAGGCCCTTGCGGTTTTTCAGCAACCGAAACCCCGATGCCACCAACTTCCCCTTCATGCACGTCGTTGGCAGAAAAAAAGAAATAGTATTTTTCATCCTTTTGAATGACCCCGGGTGCCCACATGGCCCTTCGTGCCCATTTTACTTCGGAGGTATCGATGATATTTTCATGTTTGGTCCAGTTTACCAGGTCGGGTGAAGAGAAGCAGTCGAACTTAACCTGTTTTTCGTATTCAGCAGAAAAGGTGGGAAAGATCCAGTATTTGTCATCATAAACAATCACTTCGGGATCGGCATACCAGCCGTCGAAAACCGGATTCCCCGACCATCCCCGGGGATCAGCATCTTCGGTGGCCGGGCCGTCCCCCTTTGGGGTAGGACCGGAGCTTTGAAAAGAACTCCTTTGGCTGTTTTGTTGCGCATTTAAAGCAAACACGGCAAAAGCCAAAAAGAAAAAAAGGGAAAAATGCTTTCTCATAGTTAAAAATTTTTACTGTACATGCTGTTTTTCCTTTCTGCCCATTGAGCATTTATCTTTGAATACCAAACCTGTAAACAGAAATGGTGGAATAAATCTCTTCCGGCTGAAGGGTAATGGATGGGAAGTTTGGTTGGTTGGGGGAATCAGGAAAATGCTGGGTTTCCAGAGCAAACGATTCCCTGAATTTAAATGTTCGGCCGTATTTGCCGGTATCGGAGCCATCCATAAAATTGCCCCCGTAAAATTGCATGCCGGGTTCCTGGGTAAAAATATCCATTTTCCGGCCGCTTTCG
>JAGYMR010000119.1 GCA_018400515.1 Tangfeifania sp. | reverse complement strand
CGAACGAACCATCGTGGGATCGGATTTTGTGTATGCCGATATTGCGGAACTCATCCCGGGCTTTACTGTGGGGATCGTTTCAAGCCTCCGGCTTACCCGCGATCTCAACCTTCGTTTCCTGCCGGGGTTGTCCTTCGGTGAACGAAAACTGACCTACAACATTCCTGTCTGGGACATTAACACCTATCAGCCCCTCCAGTACTTTTCCATAAAATCCACCTACCTCGATTTTCCCCTGCTGATAAAATATAAGGCCCGGCGGATTAATAACGGCCGACCCTACGTCATTTTTGGCGGCGCCTACCGGGAGGATATCTCGCGGACCGGTAAGGATGATCTTGTAAAATTGAAAAATGGCGGGTTTTATGCGGAAATAGGTGCCGGGTGGGATAACTACTTCACTTTTTTCCGGTTTTCGGTGGAGGCGAAAATGAGTATTGGCCTTAACAACCAACTCGGCGATGCCCCGGGGCCCAATCAACGCCAATATTACTCCGAGGCATTTGAAAGTTTGCGTTCAAAAATTTTTACCCTTTGCTTCCATTTTGAGTAACACCATTACCTGCAGATGACCTTCTGAACTCGGAACAGATGATTCCAGCTGTCACCGCTGCATTCAGGGATTCCGGTCTCCCGCCCGTGTTAAAACGGGGAATGGAAATTTTGGACTGGATCTGTTTTTCCACATCCGGCCTGATACCCCGGCCCTCGTTGCCAATTATAAAAAGGCCCCTGGCAGGGAGTTGGCTCCTGTAGATGTTTTCTCCCTCCGGGAATGTGCCCAACAAAGGCACCTTTGATGCTTCAGCCAACGGGACCAGCTTTTCGAAGGGGGTGTAAACGGTTTGTATCCGGCAAAAGGATCCCATCGTGGCCTGGATCACTTTGGGGTTATAAATAGCAGCCGTATCCGGGGAGCAAAATAGCCGGTCCGCTCCGAACCAGTCACACGTGCGGATGATCGTTCCCAGATTGCCGGGGTCCTGTATCCCGTCGAGGTAAAGAGAGAAAGCGGGCAGCTGGTCGATGGAAGCATCCGTGTCAGGAATGGCACAAATGGCCAGTGCATTTTGGGGGGATTTCAGTAAGCTCGCTTTTTTTAGCTCTTCGGAGCTGGCTTCCGTGATCTTCTGTGCATTCAACACAAGGGGTTTGTTTTTTTGAAGAAACGATCCGGTTGCCACCAATTCGACCACCTGCAGGGAGGAATGCAGCACTTCCAGCACATTTTTGTCGCCCTCGGCCAAAAAAAGCCCCTGCTTTTGCCGTTGCTTTTTTTGGGCCAATGATTTGATGTGTTTTATCTTATTCTTTGTAATCATTTTTTATTGGCCTTTTGACGAATAAATGTATGAAAGTAACTGTTTCTTTCCGGAACTCTTCATTATTTTTGCAGAAAACAACTATGCCGGGTGTGAGTAAGGTTTTTAAAATCATTGGGACAGGAAGGGCAGCCGCCATTTTGATGGCCGTTGTACTGTTCTCCTGTTCGCCTGTGAAATTCGTTCCTAAAGGCGATTACCTTTTAAATGATGTGAAGGTGGAAGCGGAACGTTCAAAAATCAAAAAGGAGACGCTACAGTCATATATCCGGCAAAAAGAAAATTCGAAAATTCTGGGATTTGCAAAATTTTACCTTTGGCTTTATAATTTATCTTCCAAAAAAAACAATGAGGGATGGTTGAAAAAGATCGGCGAGCCTCCCGTTATTTTTGATGAAGGTTTAACGATGACCTCTGAAGAGCGGTTGGAGCAATATTTAAACAACCGGGGGTATTTCAGGTCAATGGTTGAAGCGGAGGTCCGGTATAAAGAGAAAAGACAGAAAGCGAATGTGCATTATCATATTCATGCCGGCGAGCAGTATAAAATCCGGGAAGTGAATTACCACATCGGGGATTCCGCTTTAAACCGGCTGTTTTTTCAGGATTCTGTCCGGACACTGATCGAGCCGGGGACCCCTTTTGATTTTGAATGGCTTGAAAAACACCGGAACAAGGTCGTTGACCTTTTCCGGAACCATGGATATTTTTTTCTGACAAACGATGATATCCGCTATGTGGCTGACAGTAGCCGGATGGAAAAGGAGATCGTTCTCGATATGTATATCGCCCGGGATGAAGGTGAAGATGAAACGAACCGGTTACAACCGCAGAAACTGAATAAGTTTCATATTTCGGTGCTGCCCGGGACAGCAACGGTAAAATCCGGCGAGGCCGGGTACCGGGATTTTTCGGACACCATTTCATGGGATCATTTTACCCTCTACCAGGGCCGGCAAATCCGCTACCGTCCCGAACTGTTTGACAACTTACTGCAAATGCGGAGTGGTTCCCTTTACCGTTTGTCGGCAGCCAGGAATACGTTTGACGCATTTACCCGGTTGCGTCAGTTCCGGTTTGTCGATCTGCAGTTCAATAAGCCTCCGGGACTGGAGGACACCCCTTTGCTGGATTGTAACATCCGCCTTGCTCCTTTAAGCAAACAGGCGGTATCTTTTGATGTTGAAGGAACAAATACCTCCGGGAACCTGGGCATTGCCGGAAATGTCAACTATCAACACCGGAATGTCTTCCGCGGCGCCGAAATATTCCAGTTGAATTTCAAGGGCGCCATGGAGCGGCAACAACGAGTGGTGGAGAAACGGACCGAATATTTTAACACGCGCGAACTGGGCGTGGAATCCAATTTAACCTTCCCCCAGTTGCTGGGACCGGGGAAAGCCATCAAAGTGTTTCATAATTTCCTGCCAAAAACCATTCTTTCGCTGGGATACAATTTTCAGCGAAGGCCTGAATATACCCGGACCATATCCAATGTGAAGTTCGGGTACCAGTGGAAGACTTCTGAAAACCTTATCCAGCACTGGAATTTGCTTGATTTTAATATGGTACATCTGTACCGGTTTGACCCGGGGTTCATCGATTTTATTAAGGACCTTTACATTAAGAGCAGTTTCACCGATCACCTGATCATGGCAATGAATTATTCGCTGATCTATAATACCCAGGAGATGGATAAACAGCGAAACTATTCTTATCTCCGCTGGAATGTGGAATCCGCCGGCAACCTGCTCCAGCTGATCTTGTCAGCCACAAACCAGGAAAAAGTCATGGCCCCCGATACCGTCGGACTGGGCATGGTGGAATATTACCGGATATTCAATACCCGGTTTGCCCAGTACCTAAAAACGGATCTGGAATTCCGCCGCGGTTATATCATCGATTCTTATAATTCCATTGTGGGGCGTGCTTTTTTGGGCATCGGGGTCCCCTATGGAAATTTTGAGATCCTTCCGTTTGAAAAAAAATATTTTACGGGGGGTGCCAACGGAATCCGGGCCTGGCAGGTACGCTCCCTTGGACCCGGAACCTACAGGGCTCCCGAAAATACCTATCCCAACCAGTCGGCCGACATTAAGCTGGAAGCCAACCTGGAATACCGGTTTCAGTTGATCAGTTTCCTGGAAGGTGCCCTCTTTTTGGACGCCGGGAATATCTGGGCCATCAATGAAAAAGATAACCGGCCGGGTGCGCAGTTTAAATTTGACCGCTTTTATAAGCAACTGGCCGTTGGCACAGGCACCGGCTTCCGGTTCGATTTTAATTATTTTATTTTCCGTCTGGATGTCGGAATGAAGCTCCGTGATCCGTCTGAACCCTCCGGGAATGGCTGGATTATCGGCCGGCGAAAGTATTCCTCCGACGATTTCAACCTTTCGTTTGCCATCGGTTATCCCTTCTGACCCGTCCGGTTTTTTTCTTTTCCTTTTCGGATTGAATTATTTTTTTGCATTTTTGATGCGCCAATAATTTGTATTTAAAAGAAAAGGTCTGTTTTTACGAATAATTTAATACCGCCATCTATGTCTGGTCTTCTTAAGAAACGTGATTCCTTTGGTTCAAAATTTGGTGTTATTGCCGCTACTGCCGGCTCAGCGATCGGGCTCGGAAATATCTGGCGTTTCCCCTATGTTGCCGGAGAAAACGGCGGGGCGGCCTTTTTGATCATCTACCTTGGATTTATTGTTGCCATCGGCATTCCGGTGATGCTTTCCGAATTCACCATTGGCCGGAGCGCCCAGCAAAATGCGTTTGGCTCCTTCCGGAAACTGGCCCCCCGGAGGCCATGGTACCTGATAGGCCTCATGGGGGTCGTGGCCGCTTTTATGATCCTCGCTTTCTACACTGCCGTTGCCGGCTGGACCCTGGAATACATTTACCAGTCGGTGGTCAACGGGTTTTCCGGCAAATCCCCCGGAGAGCTGGATGAAATGTTCCGGGCGTTTACCGGCAGCACCTGGCGCCCCCTGATGTGGTTTTTTCTTTTTATGGCCCTGACCGCTTCTATTATTATGGCCGGCGTTCATAAAGGAATTGAGAAATATACCAAGATACTGATGCCGGTTTTGCTGGTTCTCCTGGGTGTGTTGGTTATCCGGTCGGTTACCCTTCCCGGGGCAGGAAAGGGAATCGCTTTTCTGTTCCAACCTGACTTCAGTAAGATCGGTGCTGCTACCATCCTGAAGGCCCTTGGACAGGCTTTTTTCTCCCTGAGCATTGGTATGGGAACGCTTATTACCTATGGTTCTTACATTCAGAAGCGGGATAACCTGGGTACCACCGCCTTTTCAGTGGCTTTTGCCGATACATTTATTGCTGTTTTGGCAGGAATGGCCATATTTCCGGCTGTTTTTGCCTTTAACATCGAACCCGGATCGGGTGAAGGACTGGTATACATAACACTTCCCAATATTTTTCAGCAAATGCCGGGCGGATACTTCTTTTCACTTATCTTTTTTCTACTGCTTGGCGTGGCCGCCCTTACCTCTACCATCTCGGTCCTGGAAGTGATTGTCGCCTTTTTTGTCGAGGAACTGAAACTGGCGCGCAGGGCAGCCACCCTGCTGGCCGCTGCCTCCGTGTCTGTCCTGGGGGTTTTGTGTGTGCTCTCATCGGGGACCCTGTCCGATTTCAAAATTGCCGGTTTTACCGTTTTTGAACTGCTTGATTTTACATCGGCCAATGTGTTGCTTCCCATCGGAGGACTGTTTATTGTCCTTTTTGTCGCCTGGTTCCTCGGACCCGGAAAAGCGCGGAGGGAACTGTCGAACGAAGGGGCGCTGAAGGCCGGTTATATCCCCCTGTATATGTTCATTATCCGGTTTATTGCACCCCTGGCCATTGCTTTTATCTTTCTCCAGGGGGTGGGAATCATTTAAACTTTTTCCAGGGGAGCGCATTTTTTGGTCCGGGGAAGGTCACTCCCCTGGCTGTAAAAAAATTTCCGGATACAAATTGGGCTGTCGCTTGCAAAAACAGGGAAAATGAGTTATTTTTAAATGGCAATCCCTGAATGCAATCTTTATGGAACGACCCTTCAGACAATTCATCCGGGCGTATTTTCATTTCGGGAGAAAGGACCGGAGAGGTATTCGTGTGCTGGGAATTTTGCTGCTGTTGATTATTGCCGGTCATGTTGCTGTTGATAACCTTCACATCCATTCCCGGACGGATTATTCAGCTTTTAAACGCGCTTTGAACGCCTGGGAAAAGGAGAAAACAGCAGCCGTCACTAACCGCCGGTTATTTGTTTTCAATCCCAACCGGATCGGGGAGGAAGAATTGAAGGAGCTGGCCATCCCCGCCTTTGTAAAGGAGAATATCCTGAAATACCGGGCGGCGGGGGGAAATTTTAAAAGCCCTGCCGATCTCCGGAAAATCTATGGAATGAATGACAGTATTTTTGCGGTTCTCGAACAATACATCCGTTTCCCTTCCTTTTCTGAGAAGCAGGATCGCAAAACATTGCCGCGGCCTCCGGAGGATCTTCCTGAAGAAGAGCCTTTAAAAAAGCAGCCCACCGCCGCCCCCCGGACGGAGGGAACCTTTGATCCCAATAAAGCGGACAGGGAGGTGTTGGCCCGGTTTGGGTTCAACCGGTTTCAGGCCCGCAACCTGATCGGTTATCGTGAAAACGGGGGAATTTTCAGGGTTCCGGGCGATCTTCAAAAAATTTATGGTGTCGATTCGGCTTTCTTTTCCGCCATCCGGAGGAATATAAAAATCGAAGGAGGAAAAGCGGTTCAGCCAGGAAAAGAACCGGCAAAGCCTGCGGAACCTTTTGAGTTAAACGGAGCCGACTCCCTGCAGCTGATGAATCTGAGCGGGGTGGGACCGGCCTTTGCCGGGCGAATCCTTAAATTCCGGAACCTGCTGGGTGGTTTTTACTCCGGGGACCAACTCCGGGAGGTGTACCATATAACCGACCAGGCTTGTAATAATATATTGGAAAACAGTTGGATCGATACCCTCCGGATTAAAAAACTGCGGTTGAATTTTGCCGCCTATCCGGAGTTGTTGCGGCATCCTTATTTGGAAAAACGGCATGTGGAGGCAATCCTGCATTACCGGGAGGAGAACGGGCCTTTCGCTTCCTTACAGGAGGTTCTCCGGGCCGGAGTGATCGATACTTCATCTTTCGAAATTGTCCGGCCCTATTTGAGTGTCCGTTAAAAAAAATTAAATATCCATCACGCGTAGGTTTTATTATTTTTTTCTATTAAATTTGAAATAGAAGGAATAATTTCTAAATTTGCGCCTCAATTTTTAAAGGGAATAAAACATGATTGTAATACCGGTGAAAGAGGGCGAAAATATAGAAAGGGCCCTTAAAAGGTTTAAACGGAAATTCGAAAAGACAGGCGTCATTAAAGAGTTACGTGAGCGCCAAAAGTACACAAAACCTTCAGAAAGACGAAGGGAAGAGATAAAAAAAGCGGCGTACATCGAAAAGTTACAGCGGCAGGAAGACTAACGGAGCATTGTCAGGGATTCCTGGTGCGGGCCATGTGTATTAATGAATTATCAGGAATCGTTCATCAGCTATTTGAAGTACGAAAAGCGTACTTCTCCGCACACAGTTGTGGCATATAAGAAAGACCTCGGTCAGTTCGTGGAGTTTTGTTCAGGAATGATCGGGGAATTTGATGTTAAAAAGGTGGATGCGAAGCTCGTGCGTAGCTGGATTGTTCACTTGATGGAACAACAATTATCCCCCCGGTCGGTGAACCGGAAAGTTTCAACGGTGAAAGCCTTTTTCCGATTCTTAATGAAAGAGAAGATCGTCGAAAATAACCCTGCATTCAATCTGCCCCTTCCAAGGATCAGAAAAAAACTGCCCCATTTTGTGGAGGAACCCAATTTAAATCAGTTGCTCGACAACGGATATTTCAGGGATGATTTCAGGGGAATTCGCGACAAACTGATCGTTGCTTTACTTTACGGGACCGGTATCCGGCTGGCAGAGTTGCTCAAATTAAAAGCATCGGATTTTAATACCGGGGAGAACCTGATTAAGGTTTCCGGAAAAAGGCAGAAAGAACGGATCATTCCCTATCCCCGCGAAATGAATGCTTTAGTGGACCGTTACCTGGAAATCAGGAACCGGGAAGTGGGTGTTTTTCAGGATGCGCTGCTGGTGACAGAAAAGGGAATGCCTGTTTACGAAAAATTAATATACCGGGTGGTCAAAAAGAACCTGGAGTATGTAACCTCCCTGGAACAAAAAAGTCCCCATGTGTTGCGCCACTCTTTTGCCACTCATCTGTTAAATAAAGGTGCCGACCTGAATGCCGTCAAAGAGCTGCTTGGCCATGCAAATTTAGCTGCTACACAGGTATATACGCATACCACGTTCGAAAGATTACACGATATTTACAAACAAGCCCATCCCAGGGGCTAAAAAATGGTGTTACTATGGAAATAATTATTAATTCAGTGCATTTTACCACCGACAAAAAACTGGTGGATTTCGTCAATAAAAAAGTGGGAAAACTGGATACCTTTTTTGATGGTATCATTAATGCCGAAGTAACATTGAAAGTGCTGAAACCCGAGACCACAAGGAACAAGATTTCCGAAGTAAAATTATCAATACCGGCCAATGGCTATCTATTTGCCAAGAAGCAGGCCGACACTTTTGAAGAAGCAACAGATCTGGCGGTTGATGCCATTCGCAAACAACTCACCAAATACAAGGAAAAACTCCGGAACAAATAAAATTTTATTTTTGGTTGCCAATGACAGATTTTTGTAAATCACTCACAGTTCAAACTACCGTCGGTGTCGCTTGGAGCGACGCCGACGGTTACAAACTTT
>JAGYMR010000118.1 GCA_018400515.1 Tangfeifania sp. | reverse complement strand
ACGTTAATGTTTATAAATAATTATAAAATTTTAAACAGATGAAGTCCCGATTGTTATTTTTTTATTCTTTCGCTATCCTGCTTTTTTTATGGGTAGGCTGTCAACAAAAAGAAGTATCCTGGCCTGATTCTTCACAACAAGTTAAGCCCTGGACCCGCTGGTGGTGGCCGGGAAATGCGGTTGACCGGGAGAATATTCGCCGGGAGCTACAGGAGATGGCTGGTGCCGGGATCGGAGGAATAGAGATTACCTCCATATACGGGGTGAAAGGGGAGGAGAAGCGTTTTATTCCCTACCTTTCGCCGGAATTCTCGGAAATACTGCAATACACTATTGAAGCGGCGCATGAGCTCGGGATGGGCGTTGATATTCCCCCGGGAAGTGGCTGGCGGTGTGGCGGTCCTTTTGTTCCTGAAGAAAAGGGGCAGTGGTCTTTAAAAATGCATCGGTTCCCTGTTGAAGCAGGTGAAAAATGGCAACTCCCCGACGGTATAAAAAATCCGGCCGCTGTTTCCTTTTTGGAAACCGGCGGCGAAAGTGAAGTGCTGGATCCCGAAACCCCCTTTGTTAGTCCGTCCGGCGGTATTGTTTACGTCGCCGAACGGGTAAAAAACCCCGATAAGGTCAAACGGGCTGCCGAGGGCGGAAAGGGATGGGCCGTCGACACTTATGATGAGGAAATTACCTCGTGGTACCTCGAGGAGATATGGGAACGCATGGCCATCGAAGAGGGGAAAATCCGCTGTTTCTTTCACGATTCATATGAGTATACCGGGGATTTCACCCGAGAATTTTTCCGGAAATTCAAACAACGGCGGGGATATGATCTGGCGGAATACCTGTATGTTTTGGCCGGTGATTGTCAGGACACCGAGACCGTGGCCCGGATAAAATCCGATTACCGCGAGACCTTGTCGGAACTGGTCCTTGAGGCATTTATTGAACCGATGACTGCCTGGGCGAATGAACATCAGAGCCTGAACCGCAACCAGGCTCATGGGTCGCCCGGGAATATTCTCGACCTTTATGCCGCTTGTGATATTCCTGAAACAGAAATTTTCAAAACGGTTGAACCAGGAAGCGTCAATGTTTTTGTGAATAAATTTGCCTCTTCAGCTGCTCATGTTACCGGACAGGAACTCGTTTCCTCCGAAAGTTACACCTGGCTGGAAGAGCACTGGACCGTGACTCCCTCCGATATGCTGCGCGCCACCAACCGTTTTTTTCTTTCGGGAATTAACCACCTCTTTTTTCATGGCACCTGTTATTCTCCCAAAGATACAGAATGGCCCGGGTGGCTTTTTTATGCCTCCACCCAGGTGAATAACCGGAATCCCCTCTGGCGGGAATTTCCAGCGTTGTTTAAGTTTATTGAACGCTCCCAGTCTGTTCTGCAACGGGCTGACCAGCTGAACGACCTGCTCGTTTACTGGCCCTATTATGATGTTGCAGCGAGTGGGGGACCTGTTTTTAAAAACCTGGGGGTGAATCAGCAGGCCGGCTGGTTTGAAGAACACCCCATTGCACCCTTTTCCCAAAAGCTGATGGATGCCGGCTATACATTCGATTATATCTCTGACCGGCAATTGCTGAACTGTCAGGTTGCTGACGGCCAGGTTTTAACATCCGGAGAGACCGCATATAAAGCTGTTGTTTTACCACAAACAAAGTACATTCCGCTGCAAACCATGAAAAAACTAAACGCCATTATTGCTGACGGTGGAAAAGTCTTTTTTGATGCAGGGTTGCCCGAAAGTGTTCCCGGCATACACGATCTTGAAAAGAGGGAGACGCAGTTAGCGGAGTTGAAATCGGCTGTGGATGTCAACAAGCATGCAGGAAATGTCAAAGAATTACTGGCGCAGGCTTCTGTTCCGGGAGAACAATCGCTTTCTGAAAGCGGCTTCCATTTCCTGAAAATGGAAAATAACGGGGAGGTGGTTTATATGGTCTTCAATTGCAGCACGACCGCCCTGGATGAATGGGTCCAACTGAACATCCCGGCCCGGGAATATGTGTTTTTGGATCCCTGGAACGGAAAAATAACCACACCCCAACAGAAAAAGCAAGCGGTACGGCTTCAAATGGAACCGGAAACATCGTTGTTTATCCGGTGTATGGATAGCAAAACTACGGCCCCTGATTATGCTTACATGGAACCATCGGCAGAGACGGAAGAAATCGAGGGAACATGGAAGGTCCGGTTTATTGAGGGCGGCCCCGTATTTCCGGGGGATATATCGCTGGCTGAGCTGGATTCGTGGACCCGTACGGGCGACCCGCAGGCAAGCCGCTTTGCCGGTACGGCAAGATACTCCGTTGAATTTGATCATAGCCGTTCATTCACTTCGGGTGTGCTCGATCTGGGAGAGGTAAAGGACTGCGCCCGGGTTAAATTAAATGGCAAATCCTATGGCATGCTTCCCGGCCCCTCCTTTAAAGTAAAAGTGGATAATCTTCAGCCCGGCAAAAACCAGCTTGAAGTGGATGTTACAAACGTTGCCGCAAACCGCATCCGCGATCTGGATATAAAAGGAGAGAACTGGAAAAAATTTTACGACATCAATTTTGTGAATATCGACTATGAGCCCTTTGATGCCTCGGAATGGGAAATCCGGGATGCCGGGCTGCTGGGGCCGGTGAATATTCATGCAGTCAATTGATGGCCGGGTCAAATGAAACGGATCCCGGCGGGTTGAAACGAGTCTTCCGGCATACATGTTGACGTGGCCATTTGAAGCGATTACAACTAACTTGTTATATAAATATTAAACATTTAAAAAAAAAACAACACTTATCAAAATGGGATATTCAAAAAAACCGGTTGTTCCAAAAAATCTTTTAGTTCCTTTTATTTTGGTCACCAGCATTTTTGCACTGTGGGGGTTTGCGAATGATCTTACCAATCCGATGGTAGCTGCTTTTCAGACAGTTATGGAAACATCGAGCGCAAAGGCGGCATTGGTGCAGTTTGCTTTTTACGGCGGATATGCCACGATGGCCATTCCCGCCGCACTTTTTGTCAAAAAATACAGTTATAAGAAGGGCATCCTGATGGGACTGGGGCTTTATGCCACCGGTGCCCTTTTATTTTTTCCGGCCGCCCAGTTTGAAATATTCGGTTTCTTTCTGGTATCCTACTACATTCTCACTTTCGGGCTTGCCTTTCTTGAAACCACAGCGAATCCCTACATTCTTTCCATGGGGCCTGAAGAAACGAGTACCCGCCGGTTAAACCTGGCCCAGTCGTTTAATCCCCTGGGCTCCCTCCTGGGAATGTTCGTGGCTTCCAAATTTATTCTTAATTCGCTTGAATCCGATAAACGAGATGCTTCCGGGGAATTGATCTTCAATACGTTGAGTGAAGCCGAAAAAGCAGTCATCCGGACCAATGATCTGCAGATCATTCGTGATCCTTACCTTATATTGGGTTTTGTGGTTATCGTCATGTTCTTGATCATTGCATTTTCAAAAATGCCCAAAAGGGCACATGCCAATCATTCGCTTCAGACGGGAGACTCCTTCAGGAGGTTGTTTAAAAATATGAAATACCGCGAAGGGGTAATTGCCCAGGTTTTTTACGTGGGAGCCCAGATCATGTGCTGGACGTTTATTATCCATTATGCCGACAATCTCGGCATTCCAAAAGCAAAAGCACAGGATTACAATATTGTGGCTATGATTATTTTTATTTCAAGCCGTTTTATCAGTACCCTGCTGATGAAATACCTGAATTCCCGTTTATTGCTGATGGTTTTTGCTATCGGCGGTATGCTTACAACCACCGGGGTGATCCTGATTCAGGGAATGCCCGGACTCTATCTTCTTGTAGCTACCTCCGCATTCATGTCCTTAATGTTTCCCACGATTTACGGAATTGCCCTCGAGGGACTGGGTGAAGATTCCACTCTGGGAGCCGCCGGGCTCGTAATGGCCATTGTCGGCGGAGCTTTAATGCCATTGATGCAGGGCGCCATCATCGATTTGGGACAGGTTGGCTGGTTGCCTGCCGTCAATTTTTCTTTTATCCTTCCTTTTATTAGCTTTGTAGTAATAGCGATTTATGGGTATCGCACATTGAAAATTCATCCGAAATTAAATTTTAAATAAATAGAAGGATTATGAGATTTATTACGATCAAGGAATCAAGCAACGCCAGCGATCTTGCTGTATATAAAAACCGGCTGGAGGGTGAAGGAATTGAGTGCCGGTTGAAAAATGAAATGCCGGACCAGTTGACCAACCAAACTCCATTTCCTTTTGAAGAACTTCAGGTTGCTGAATTTGATATGGAAAGGGCAAAGGAAATTATCCGTGAGATGGACGAAGACTAACCGGCGGAGCCTGCGGAAAACCTGTCCCCAAACTCTGTTTCCGGGAAATGAATTCCATTGAATGGGCTAAAGACAAGCCGGTTGAGCCGGGTTGATGCGGAGAGTATCTAAATGATTTTTTTAAGTTTGCTGCTCCGTGGACCCAGGATGCAATGGTTAGAGGCAATGGTCCCGGGATTTTTTTAGTTTGAAAATTAATTTGTCAGGGGTTTTTAGAATGGATTTTGTAACCGTAAAAACGTCGCATTATGTGGCAGATCTGGTGGTATTGAAAAGCAGGCTGGAGTCGGAGGGAATTGAATGCCGGCTGAAAAATGAATTAACCACGCAGTTGATCAACTACATACCTTCCTTTCTGGTGGAGCTGCAGGTGCCCTGGAGTGCGCTTCCCCGGGTGAAGGAGGTAATGGTGGAAACCGGGGAGACGGAAGCCGGAAATGAAGTGGTTTGTCCGGAATGCGGCTCGGACCTGATTGATCTGAGTCTGCCGATAGGTGGTCGTATCCGCTTGTTATTCAATGTGATAAAAAGTGCCCTCCTTTTGAGAAAATTGCCTCCCGATGCCGTACAAAAGGATGTCCGGCATGAATGCCGGGCGTGCGGTGCGAAATTCTGAACAATGGGGGTAGTTCGTAAGATTATACACATAGATATGGATGCTTTTTATGCATCCGTCGAGCAGCTCGACCATCCGGAGTTGAAGGGGAAGCCTGTAGCGGTAGGAGGCTCAGGTGAAAGAGGGGTGGTGGCTGCTGCCAGCTATGACGCCCGCAGGTATGGCGTACGTTCAGCCATGGCATCAAAAGTAGCCCTGCGGAAATGTCCCGGTTTGATTTTTGTTAAACCCCGGTTTCCAAGATATAAAGAACTTTCTGCACAAATCCGGGATGTTTTTTTTGAGTATACCGATCTGGTAGAACCGCTGTCTCTCGACGAAGCCTTTCTGGATGTCACCTGCGTTAAAAAGGGAAAGCCTTCGGCTACCCTGATTGCCCGGGAAATAAAGCAACGCATCCGGGAAAAAACTGGTTTGACCGCCTCGGCAGGAGTTTCTTACAATAAATTTCTGGCCAAAGTGGCCTCCGATGTCAATAAACCCAACGGAATTTTTGTCATTACCCCCGCCAAAGCTCCGGAGTTCATCGATCAGCTGGAGATCCGCAAGTTTTTCGGTATTGGAAAAGTGACGGCCAAAAAACTGAATGCATCCGGGATCTGGTTTGGCCGCGATTTGAAAAAGATGGACCGCTTTGAACTGGTAAGGCTTTTCGGAAAAGCGGGGGATTATTATTACGGGATCTGCCGGGGGGATGATCCGCGGCCGGTGCAGCCGTTCCGCGAACGAAAATCGGTGGGAGCCGAGCAGACCTTTTCCAGCGATCTGTTCCTGGAGGCTGATCTGGAGAGTGAACTGGAAAAAATTACCGGTATTTTATGGGAGCGGGTGGAGCGCGCGGGTGTGAAAGCCAAAACCCTTACATTAAAATTTAAGTACGCCGATTTTGAACAACATACGCGGAGTAAAACCATCAGCGGCTATTTCTATACGAAATCCGGTCTGCTGACCGAGGCAAGAATGTTGATGAAAACCGCCCCTTTCATAAAAGGGATCCGGTTGCTGGGACTGACACTTTCCAACTTTCAGCATGAGGAGCGAAAGGTGCCGGTGCAGCTGGTCATTGATTTTTGAAAAAAATCTCACCCGCAGCTCTTTTTCCCGGAATTTCCCCTTTGGGGGGATAAGGTACAGATTTGAAATCACCTCCGGGAAATGCCTTTGAACATCAAAATATGGAATGATTTCATAATGCATGACCGGATGTTGTTCCGGGGCATGGATTTTTTTATAAATTAGCTGACCGGTTGATGAACTTTGCCGGTATGATGAGTTTCTATCCGGCCGATGGGAGGTAATTGAAACGGTTGCTACACGCGGACCTAGTTTCAAGGAATATGTGGGGGATAGCGCTTTATTTTTCCTGAATAGAAAAAACAAACGATCAAATTATCCATGGAAGCAACAAAAATTACGTGGGTGAAAAAATGGTTCGACGGCCGCTGTCTGTTGTACCGGAATGGGACATATGCCGGTTTTTTGGTGAACCATGCTTTTAAGATGAAATACACCGGGGAATTATCCGGGCAGCGGATTTTTCTGAAAACGAAAGGTTTTTTTCAATCTTCCCTGGAGATTTTAAACGCAGATAATGAAAAAGCAGGTGAAGTTATTTTCAATTTTTGGAATTCCCGTGCAAAGATCGTTTTTGGTAGCGGGGAAACATATGATTTTGCCTTTACCAACCTTTTTCACCTCAACTGGATGGTAACCGGTCCCGGAAAAACCCTCCGGTACACAAGTAGCTTAACGAATGGCTCCATTGAATTCGAAGGGATCCCCGACGAAAAGCTGGCTCTGACCGGGTTAGCGATTCAAAAGTACCTGAGTGAAATGAGCTTATTGGCCCTTGTGCCGGTTTTTATTACCATTGTTATTGCCTCTGGCCAATAGACATGCATTTTTTAAAGAGAGGAGACCGTGAATCATCCCCACGGGAAAAACCAGGGAAGAAGGCAGAAAAAGCGGAGGCGGGGTATTTTTTTAAACCTACTTTGAAGGCCAGTGAACACCTCCGTACAGCTATGCGAACGCCTTGCGTAAACACAAAACATTTTAAACACCTATTAATGAGGAAGGTTTTTCGTTATTTTATCATTGTTTTATTGCTTCTTGTTGCTGCCTACCTGGCCGGGCCCCGGCTGCCCCGGGCGGAGTTAAACAACCACCTGCCTGTTGTGCCTGCTGCCCCTGAGGCTGTCGAGGCATACATCCATGAAGGGGAGGAGGAGGTGCCTGTAAGGCCCGGCAATGCATCCCGCATTCTTTGGGCAAACGATTCTCTCCGGCAGCCTACCAGGTATTGCCTTTTGTACCTGCACGGTTTTTCGGCTTCCTGGTATGAGGGGTATCCCACCCATACAACCTTTGCCGGGCATTTTGGCATGAATGCTTATATGCCGAGGTTGGCAGCGCATGGAATTGAAACGGAGGATCCCCTGATTGATATGACACCCGGCCGGTTGTGGGAATCAGCAAAAGAAGCCCTGATGGTTACCCGGCAATTGGGGCGGCGCATTATCATCATGGGAACCTCTACCGGGGGGACCCTGGCATTAAAACTGGCTGCTGAATTTCCGGAGTATGTTGACGGGCTGATCCTGTTTTCTCCCAATATCCGGATCAATAATGGTTCGGCGTTTCTTCTTTCCAAACCGTGGGGGTTGCAACTGGCGCGTTCCGTTTATGGAGGTAAGTACCGCGTTACCAGCGAGGATACCGCCTCCGCGGATTGTCGCTACTGGTATTGCCGGTACCGGCTTGAGGCCCTGGTCTACCTGCAGCAGCTGGTGGATGGAACCATGAATGAGGCAACCTTTAAACGGGTTACCGCTCCGGTTTTTCTGGGGTATTATTATAAAGATGAAGAGCACCAGGATCCGGTGGTAAAAGTGGATGCTATGTTAAAGATGTTTGAACAGCTTGGAACACCTGCCGCGGAGAAAGTCCGTAAAGCCTTTCCTGAGGCGGGGGAACATGTGATCGGTTGTGAACTTACATCCGGTGCTGTGGATGAAGTGATTCGCCAAACGCTGAAGTTTGGCACCGCCGTTTTAAAGCTGTCCGAGAAGCAGTAAAGGGGTCAGGTAATTTTCGCGGCAGCCGCTTCGTCGATATACCAGGTAAGCATGCCGTTTTCAGGGTGGATGTGGTAAGCCGGAAGCCCTTTGGCCACTTTCTCGTCGTTCATAATCTCTGAAATGCGGAGGGCCTTTTTTTCGCCTGTCACCAGGAAAAAAATGCGGCTGGCGTTGTTCAGCACCCGACCGGTC
>JAGYMR010000117.1 GCA_018400515.1 Tangfeifania sp. | reverse complement strand
AATTTATGGGAGTTCCATCTCATACCTTAGAAAACAAACAATTTTAATGAGATGAAACGAGCATTTTATTTTTTGGGCATCCTCGTTCTGATTCTTGCTGCCTGCGGGGGCACTGACGGCTATGAGCCGGATGATGATGACATACCCTGGAAAGAACCTCCGGAGGAGCAGTCCGCTATTCCCGTCAGCGAGAAACCCAAAATTTTATGGATAGACGCTTCGGCGAACTTTGAATACCTGGCCAACAGCCGGGAGAATATCCGGAGCAGTCTTGATAAAGCAAAATATGCCGGTTTCACGGAAGTGATTGTGGATGTCAGGCCCACCTGCGGGGATGTGTTGTATCGCAGCAGTATTGTGGAAGAAATTAAAAAGCTGAACAACATTGAAAGAACGGCCACATGGGATTACCTCGGCACATTCATCGAAGAGGGGCACAACCGCGGACTGAAGGTACATGCCAATATCAACGTCATGGTCGGCGGAAATACGCGTGACGGAGGCCTTTTTTACAGGGAGGAGGATAAACGTTCATGGGCAACCCGACTTTATTATCCTTCAGGCATTATCTCCATCATGGAAGATGATCAGTTACCTGCCAAATTTTTGAACCCCGTAAATCAGGAAGTGCAGAATTACCTGTTGTCACTCATTGAAGAACTGGCCCGGAATTATTCAACCCTTGACGGGATTGTGTTGGACAGGGCCCGCTTTCACTCCATTGAAAGTGATTTTTCGCAGCAAACAAAAAATGCATTTGAACAGCACATCGGACAACCGGTGACGCCGTTTCCTCAGGCTATATTCTCCTGGAACGGGGATGATATGGTATCCGGTGTACACTATAAAAAATGGCTCGAATTCAGGGCAAAAGTGATTTACGATTTTTTCAAACAGGCAAGAAATACCATTCAGGCAGTCAATCCGGATATCCGGTTCGGCTCCTATACCGGATCGTGGTATTCTTCTTACTACAACGAAGGCGTGAACTGGGCCAGTGACCGTTATGATGCTTCCCGCTACTATTCCTGGGCAACCCCGGAATACAAGAATTATGGTTATGCCGGACTGCTGGATTTTTACATGACCGGGGCCTATGGTAAAACATTATACGGACCCGGCAATGAATGGAGCGTGGAAGGAGCTATTCTGAAAGCAAAAGAGGTGACCATGGGAGACGTTCCCGTTTGCGGGAGTTTATACGGATTAAATTACCACAACAAACCGAACGATGCAGAGGAGGCCGTGTACATTGCCCTGACGGTGGGCGACGGACTGATGTTTTTTGATATGATCTATCTGATGAAATACGACCACTGGGGAGCAGTCAGGCGAGGCATCAACCGGGCCATGGAGCTGGATGATAACGGACAGTGAGCTTTTTATCCGCGGTGGATTTTTTCATCCTTTTTTTAGTCCCGGTGAATCGGGAAAAAAAGCTGGTGGGGTTTAAGGGATAACACTCCTTTATATAAATTATTGCAATATAAATGTTTAACTAAGTTATATTCAAATGAACGAAGTGACAAGAAGGCGTTTTATAAAAACGGCGGGTACCACAGCGATGGGACTGAGCATCATGCCCTCGCTGGCGGCCGCCCTGAAAGAAACAACCGGTCTGAAACCGATCGAAGGAGCGTGGTTTGAGTTTCAGCATCACAATATACCGGAGGGAAAATACTGGAATGAGACCCTGGCTGCTTTCACTGCCAGACAGTGGAAACATAAAATCAGGGAGATCGCACGATCGGGCATTGAGTACCTTGTGCTGCTGGACACGGCAATATACGATAAATCATTTTATCCCTCGGCATTGCTTCCCCAACATCAGCTGGCCTGTGAGGATCCGCTTGAAACGGTGTTATCTGCAGCCGACAGGTACGGAGTGAAATTTTTTGTCAGCAACGGATTTTACGGAGAATGGACCAACCCGGCCTTTCTCATGCAAGATAAGGAGGTGGAGAAACTCCGGCTTGCAGCGATGAATGAGCTGGCGGAAAAATACGGTCATCATGAGAGTTTTTACGGCTGGTATTACCCGAACGAAACCGGCATTCAGGGACATTACGATGATTTCTTCATAAAATATGTCAATGACTCCTCGAAAGAGGCGAAAATACTGACACCCAATGCCAAAACGCTCATAGCCCCTTACGGAACCAGAGATGTGCAGGCAGATGATACCTATGTGCGACAGCTGGAGCAGCTGGATGTGGATTACATCGCTTATCAGGATGAAATAGGTGTTGAAAAAACAGCGGTGGAGGAGAGTGCCGCCTTTTTTGAACGCCTTTATAATCTGCATAAAAAAGCAGCGAAGTCGAAGCTGTGGGCCGATGTGGAGATGTTTCAGTTTGAAGGCCGGGTTTACCGGAGTGCCCTGCTTCCTGCCCCTCCGGAGCGGGCAATCCAACAATTAAAAGCCGTTTCTCCCTTTGTGGAGAAAATTTTCATTTATCAATATACCGGATTGTTGAACCGGAAGGGTACAAAAGCTTTTGCCGGGCATCCCGACTCGTATCAGCTGCATAAAGAGCTGCAAAAGGCCGGTTTTCTGAAAGACTAAGCAGAAAATTTTAATCAGATGAAACTAATACTGACCATTCTGGGTTTATCCCTTTTTTTTCTGCAATGTAAGGAGGATCATAACGGGGATACGGACTTCATATTCATCACCGGAGTGGAAGTGCTCTCGCACGAAGTCAGGGATGTAAACGTGGACAATTTTTCCGAAACGATTGAACTGTTGATGGAACGCGGACAGGATCTCTCGGAGGTAGAGCTGAAGCTGGTGTTGGCAGAAGGGGTGAACATGGTACAACCGGAAAGTGCCACGGCCATGTACGACCTGACAGACAAGCCGGTTATACACGTTGAAAAAGATGGTCACACCGTCGAATTCAGCATCATTGTTTATTTTGAGTCGGTCCCCCTCACCATCTCCGTCACCGGCTGGGAGAAGAAAGACCATTTTGGTCCTTTACCCGATTATGTATCGGTTTATAAGTATAAAAAAGACATCTCCGGGAAGAAAGTTCAGGCTTATATTGCCGTGGCCGATGTCAGTGTGGACAGGGGGAGGTTCACCATCCTGGGAGAAGAGACCGGATACCATACCCCCCGGGACTTTTACGATGAGAACGACCAGCCCGCCGTGGTCCTGAACGGGGGCTATTTCTGGTCGGGCACTTCGTTGGGACTGATGATCCGGAACGGTCAGACAATTTCCCATTCGAGTCCGGTCGTTTACCGGGATTACAACTCGGTCAGTACACCCTATTATCCCACGCAGGGTGCATTTGGAATGGAGCGTGACGGAACCTTTACCGCCCGGTGGGTGTATGAATCAGGCAGCACGCTGTATGCCTATCCGGCTCCTGCACCCAACAAAGCAGGGGAACAGCCCTGTCCGGTTCCTTCCGCCAGCTATCCGGAAGGCGGGGTGGCATGGAAGCCCAAAGAGGCCATCGGGGCCGGACCGCTGCTCGTCAAAGACGGAGCGTATAAAAATCTGTGGGAGAACGAGCTGTTCGATGCGGCCAGCGGGGTCGGACCCGTATATAACCACCCCCGGTCGGCCATTGCTTATCACCCCAACGGGTATGTCATCTTTTTCGTTTGTGAAGGAAGGTATAAGACGCCTGACGTACCCGGACTGACCCTGGAGAATGTGGCTGATCTGTTGCTTGATCTGGGATGTACCCAGGCCGTCAATCTGGATGGGGGAGGGTCGTCCTGCATGCTGATCAACGGAAAAGAGACGATCACCCCGAGTGACACAAACGGACAGCGTACCGTGACCAATGCAGTTGCCCTCTATTAGTGCAATGGCGGCAAAATCTCAGCAAACCGGTCACTGTCGTTCTGCTGTCCGGAAACAATTTACATTTATTTTTTCGCTGCAATCCAATAAACCGGGATTCCCGAAATAAGAACAACTGCGCTGATGAGTGCACCTTTCCCGGTAAAGGCGAGGCTTGAGTAGAGCATATACGCACAGGCCGCCAGGAAAAGCAGCGGGATCACCGGATAAAGAGGCACGCGGTATGGCATATCCTGTTTTTTATTTTTCATCCGGAAAAAGAAGAGGGTTCCTGTTGTCAGCAGCAGGAAAAGCCAGAAAACCGGAGCGGTATAATCGACCATCGTTTCAACTGATTTTTTTGACCATGCCCCCAGTGCAATAAGCAGCAGGGCAATGGTTCCCTGCACGGCATGGGCGCGTACCGGACTGTTTTTCCGGGAGTTCCAGACACCCATAAAATGAAACAGCCTGAAATCCCTGCCCAGGGCATAGTTGGTTCGTGCTCCCGTGATAATGGTGGCATTCACGGTTGAAAGGGCAGCAAATACAACGATAAAGGAAACGATCGTTGAACCTGCCGGTCCGAAGATTTGTCCGGTCAGATCGGCACCCACCGTCTGAGCTTCTTTCAGCTTATCGAATCCAAGCACATGCAGGTAAGCCAGGTTGATCAGCATATACAGACAGGTAATCACCACGATGCCGGCGATCAGCACTCTCAGCATGTTTTTTCTGACATGGATGAGTTCTCCCGAAAGGTAAGCCGCTTCATTCCAGCCACCGTAAGTAAGCAGGACAAATATCATGGCCAGTCCGGCCCGGCCCCCGGAGAAAAGCGGATCTTTTAAGAAGGAGGATTTTAGGTCATCCCCGGAAGCCACAGGTTCTGAAATAAATCCGGCAGCTGATATAACCACCAGAATAAGAACAATCATGGATGTGAGCACCATTTGTGTTTTTCTGGAATGCGTTGTTCCCAGCATGTTCAGTCCGGTGAGCAGTATGACGGCCAGGGCTGCATAAATGGCTGCACTGTATTTCCCCAGGTTCAGGATCAGACTGGCATAATCACCCAGGATATAGGCCACCAGTGCGATGGATCCGGTCTGTATCACGGTCATTCTTCCCCAGATAAACAGAAAGCCCGGGGCAGGTCCAAACGCTTTTGTCAGAAAAAAGTATTCCCCTCCGGCGTCGGGGTGTGACGATGCCAGCTCGGCATAGCAGAGCGCTCCGGCAAGAGAAATGAGTCCCCCGGCCAGCCAGAAAAGGATGAACTGTAACTCACCGGCAGAATGGGTGGCCACGATGGGGGGCAGCCGGAATATGCCGGTGCCGATAACTATTCCCACCATGACGGCAACAGCGCTCAGACCGGTAAAGGTTGGTAACGGACTGCTTTTTCTGAAGGGTGTGTTATTGGTGATCATCTGTATATATTATTCCATCGTGGCTGTCCAGTTTTCCACCGATTTCGTGTTTATATTGTGAATCTGCACGGTTCCGTTGATCGTGTTTCCGTCGACATGACCGCTGTACAAATAGACATCCCCGTTGGAAGGGTGGGCGGCCAGAAAGCTGATTCGTTCGCCCGAGAGGAACGGTTTATCAATGGTTAAAGGTGTATTGCCGGCTGCCACCTTCAGTTCAATTTCCTGAAATTCCTGTTTTACATGCATGGAGAATTCTTTATTGCCGGCTTTCCATTTCCAGTTTCCCGCCACCCGGGCAGGGATGATCCACAGATAGATGAGTCCGTTTTCCAATGTTATCACCTCATCCGGCTTCCATTCATTCATGTCGAAAACATATGATACCACCCGTGATCCCGGTCTCAGACTCTTCAGCAAAGTAGGGCGCAACTGGATATTTATCGAGTTCAGAAGATACATGGTGATTACACCGGCCCTGCTGATGTCGGCATCAAAAATGTTCCCTTCGACAAACAGCACCCGGTTTTCCAGTTTGGCATCTTTCGCATTTTGCCGGGCTTCCCGGATGCGGACCGGATCGATATCAATGCCATGCCCGTAAGCACCCCGCAGGATGGCGGCGATCACAATCCGTCCGTCGCCCGAGCCCAGGTCAATCACATAGTCGCCCGGTCCGACATCCGCTATATCAAGCATCTCATCCACCACATGATAAGGAGTGGGAATGTAGGGAACATCCCAGGGCTGGGCTGTGACCTGTGATGACAGGAATATGAGGAAGGCCCAAAAGGCAACCGGAGTCTGCGTCAGGTGACCCCTGAAAAAGTGTAGAAGATCGGGTGAAGAGCGGGAGAATGATTTTCTGTCGATATGCAGCTTGCTCATCGTATTTGATTTTGAATGAATATTCAATGACTACACCTTTGCAAGATAAGCAAAAATTTGATGCCGGACCAAAATACTCCGAAGGTCTGGCGCTGTCTGCCTTTTGGATAAACCTTTAAAAAGATCCTGCGTTTTATCAAACGACCGGGAAACAAAATATTTCGATGAGAATACAGTCGCAGGGAATGCAGCCACGTTTTTAACCTGAACCATTTAGATATCCGTTGGCTGAAGTCATCCGCATTGCTGCAGCGGGAGCAACAGGAGTCAATGAACCGGGAAGCCCCTTTTACTGCTAAAAATTTTATACATTTGGATCAAATTTTAAACCAATGACCCATGAAGCGTTTATTTACATTCATGCTGATGGCAGCCCTGGTTTGGGGATGCACATCAACATCCAACAAAAAGGATAACATGGCAGAAAAATCAGAGATTCAGCAAAAAGTGGAGGAATTTGTTCCCTGTCAACTTTCCACCGATCTAAGCGTGCTCACCGGCAGTGAAATGGAGATGATCCCATTGCTGCTGGAAACGGCAAAGATCATGGACGACCTGTACTGGATGCAGGCGTTTGGTGACAAGGACAAGCTTTTTTCATCCGGTCTGGATGAGTACACCCGGAAGTTCCTGAAAATAAACTACGGTCCGTGGGAGCGGCTGAACAACAACGAACCCTTTCTGGAAGGATATGGTCCCAAGCCGGCAGGTGCCAATTTCTATCCGGCCGACATGACCCGGGAGGAATTTGAAGCCTGGGATGACGAGTCGAAAACAGGTCTTTATACGCTGATCAGACGGGATGCCAGCGGAAAACTGGTTTCTGTCCCATACCATGAAGCCTACAGGGAACAACTCACCAAAGCTTCGGAACTGCTTTTAAAGGCTGCGGCATTTGCCGAAGATGGGGGATTGAAAAATTACCTGGAAAAGCGGGCTGCCGCATTGCTTACCGATTCCTATTATGAGAGCGACATTGCCTGGATGGAGATGAAGAACAACACCGTTGAATTCATCGTCGGTCCCATCGAAAACTACGAAGACCAGCTTTATGGATACAAAACAGCCTATGAATCATTCCTTTTGATCAAGGACAAAGAGTGGAGTCAAAAGCTGGAAAAATACGCGGTCCTGCTGCCGGGCTTACAAGAAGCATTGCCTTGTCCGGCCCCATACAAAAATGAGACTCCCGGCATTGATTCCGATATAAATGTGTATGATGCGGTTTATTATGCCGGTGACTGCAATGCCGGAAGCAAAACCATTGCCATCAATCTGCCCAACGACGAAAAAGTGCGGGAAGAGAAGGGCAGCCGGAAGCTGCAGTTGAAAAATTCCATGCAGGCAAAATTTGACAAGATACTGGTGCCCATTTCCGATTTGCTGATTGCTGAAGACCAGCGGAAATATGTGAAATTTGATGCTTTCTTTGAGAACACCATGTTTCATGAGGTGGCACACGGACTGGGACTTGGCAATACAGTGGATCAAAGTACCACCGTACGGGAAGCACTGAAAGATGCCTATACGTCTATTGAAGAGAGCAAAGCCGACATCCTCGGACTGTGGTGTGTATACCGGTTGAATGAGATGGGCGAGCTGGGCGAGCCGGGCGAAAAAGAGATGATGGATAACTTTGTCACTTTTATGGCCGGGATTTTCCGTTCTGTGCGGTTTGGTGCGGCCAGCGCCCATGGCAAGGCAAACATGATGCGCTTCTATTACTTTCAGGAGACCGGCGCTTTTGAACGTGATCCTGCCACCGGCACCTACCGTGTTGATTATGAAAAAATGAAAGACGCCATGTTCAGTCTTTCCGGACTGATCCTCAAAATGCAGGGAGACGGCGATTATGAAGCCGCCCGGAAAATGATCGAAGAAAAAGGATTTATCCGGGAACAACTGCAGAAAGATCTGGATCGCATCGGTGAAGCCGGCATTCCGCGGGATATTGTTTTCGTACAGGGAGAGGATGTGTTGTTTTAATCTTCCGATTCCTTTTCCCTCCTTTTCAGGAGGGGTCAGCCGGGCGAAGAGGTGTAACAGCCCGGCCGGGGTGGCCTTGATGAGTACCTCTGGCGATCCGGTCGCATGACCCACGACA
>JAGYMR010000116.1 GCA_018400515.1 Tangfeifania sp. | reverse complement strand
ATGAATAAAATTTCATGCGAGTTCCATGGGCCCTATGAAAAAAGGATGTTAGAAATTAATACTTGATTGAAATTCAAACACGAAACTTAATTTTATTCTAATGAAACGAACAGGGAAATACAGGAAGAAAAATCAGGTACCGGAGCCCACCATCCGGCGGCTGCCTGTTTATTTGTATTACCTTGATCAGGTTCGGAAAGCGGGTGTGCTGAATATTTCCGCTCCCGCCATTGCAAAAGATTTGAAATCAGATCCCACGCAGGTGGTGAAAGACCTTTCGGTGACGGGCATCAAAGGAAAACCCCGGGTAGGGTATAACACGTATGCCCTGATCCAGGCACTGGAAGAATTTCTGGGGTTCAACCGGACGAATGAGGCATTTCTGGTGGGCGCCGGAAATCTCGGTACTGCTTTAATGGCTTACCAGGAACACCAGGCACTGGGAATCAGAATTATTGCCGCCTTTGATGTTGATCCCCGGAAAACCGGGAGATCGGTGGGAGGAATTCATGTTCTTGAATATCCAAAATTATTCAGCCTCGCCGGCCGGCTTCATGTGAAGACCGGAATCCTGACCACGCCCGATGAAGTGGCCCAGGAGGTGGCAGAAGATCTGGTGAAATGCGGGGTGAAAGCCATCTGGAATTTTACTTCCTGCATCCTTCAACTGGAGGACGATGTGGTTGTACAAAATACTTCTATGAGCGCCGATGCAGCTGTCCTGCTGAGGCGGTTAAACGATTCAGAAAAATAAACAGAAAGAGAGGATTGTTATGAAACGGGAAAAAAAATTGATGGAATGGATGGAGGCATTAATAAAGAAGAATTTCTTTAATATTTGGGATGCTGACATTTCCCGGAAGGATGAAATGGATCCCTTAGTTACTCTTAAGCCGGAAGAAGCAAGGGAAGTGGAGGAGTACTTCAACAATTACTGTTTAACTACCCGCTGGCAAACGGTATGACATTCCGCTGGCCCAAGAAACGCGGCCATTTAAAATGGCGGGTCAACCTGCTGGTTTGACCTGGTCCGCCGCTTTCTACCACCGCAGGTTGCTTTTTTTCCGTGTGGTTTTTCCACTGTTTGTAGATTTATTCAACAGTCATTGGAGGGAATGAATTGCATGGTTTTTATTTTTTGTTGTTGATTTTTAGTTGGTTGTGTGTTCTGTTTGATGCGCGGCACAAATTTTTCTGCAACCATTCCACAAAAAAGTTTTGAAGTGGAACAAAAAAACAAAAATCATGAAACGAGAAAAAAGGAACAGATTCGGATTTTTTTTGATCCTTATCCTGGGATTCATGTCCACGGCTTTTATGCCGGGCAATGAATTTACGGATAAAGAGATCACCAATGCGGTCGATAGCAAATTAAGTTTAAACGCCACCACTCCCTCGTTTTTAATCGATATCGAAACAAATGAGGGGATCGTAACATTATCGGGAACGGTCAATGATCTTTTGGTAAAAGACCGGGCCATAAAAATCGCCCGGACGGTTAAAGGAGTACGGGCAGTGGTCGATAATATGGAGGTGGATGCACCTGCACGGACTGACAGGGAATTGAAACGCGATGTGGAGGATGCACTGCTGGACGATCCTGCCACCGATGCTTATGAAGTGACGGTGGAGGCTGTTAACGGTTATGTGACACTCCAGGGGACGGTAGAATCCTGGCAGGAGAAGAAGCTTTCGGAATATGTTGCCAAAGGCGTTATTGGCGTTAAAGGGGTCAACAACAAAATTGATGTGGAATATGTGAGCGATCGCTCCGATTTAGAGATCAAACAGGAGATTAAGCAAAGCCTTGCAAATGATGTCAGAATTGATGACGGTTTGATCGAAGTAGCGGTAAATGATGGCGATGTTGACCTTTCCGGTACCGTTGGCAGTGCCAATGAACAATACCTTGCTTCGAGGAACGCCTGGGTAACGGGGGTTCAATCCGTGGATACCGGTGATCTGAAGGTAAAGAGCTGGGCCAGGGATGACGCCATGCGGAAGGATAAATATGTTGTGAAAACCGATCGTGAAGTAAAAGATGCGGTAAGAGATGCCTTCTTTTACGATCCGCGTGTCTCTCCCGCCGCCATTACTGTTTCCGTCGAGGACGGCATAATAACCTTAACCGGTGAGGTGGACAATCTGAAAGCAAAACGGGCCGCCGAGCGGGATGCCAAAAATGTAGTGGGCGTATTTGGCGTGAATAACCACATCAATGTCCGTCCCGTATTTATTCCTGAAAATAAAGCATTGCAAAAAGATGTAGAAGCTGCCCTTCGCAGCGATCCCATTATTGAACAGTGGGAGCTGGATGTTAAGGCCAATAACGGCGTCGTCTATCTGAACGGAACGGTTGATTCCTATTTTGAGAAACTGCAGGCCGAAGATGTAGCTTCCAAAACAAAAGGTGTGGTGGCTGTGGAAAACAACATCGAAACAAACGATGATAATGATTTCTACAACTACAACTATTATGGCTGGAATACCTTATTCCCCCCGGTTCAGGTGGATGTGGATGATTCCTATAAGAGCGATGAGGAGATTAAGACCAGCACATTGAAACATATCTACTGGTCTCCCTATCTGGACCGGGATGAGGTGGAAGTCTCTGTTTCAAACCGAATTGCTGTTCTGGAAGGAACGGTAGAAACACGCAGGGAAAAGGTTTTTGCAGAGATATACGCCATGAAAGGCGGCGCCGAAGAGGTGATCAATAACATTGAAGTTGAATATTCGAATTAATTTCAGGGAATAAAAGATATACAATCCAATAGTTGAAAACCTGCTGCGGATGGATTAATGAAAAGGGATTGCCGGGTTATGTACTTTCAAATAACCGGCAATCCTTTTTTATTGTTTATTTTTGTCTAACGGTTATCTAAGTTTTGAATCCAATTTTTCTGACCTGAACCGGTTGCTGCCGGATAAAACAGGCTAAATGCCCGGAAAGACAGGGATAATTTTCCAAAGGAGCTTTTTTCCGGGGATTTTCGATCAAAAAAGTTGTTGATTTTATAGATTTTTTTTAGCAAAATGGAAAACAATGAAAGCAAATAACATCCATATTCCTGTTGAAAAACTTGTGAAAGGAAAAATTCCGGTATTGTTCCTTGATTACGACGGAACGCTGACCCCCATTGTGAATCAGCCGGAAGATGCTGTTCTTTCGCCCGGAATGAAAAAGGCACTGGAAGAATGTGCCGCAAGATTCAGTGTGGCTGTGATCAGTGGGCGGGATATGGACGACCTGAAAAACATGGTAAAGATTGAGGATTTGATCTATGCGGGGAGTCATGGGTTCCGGATTTCAGGTCCCCGGGATTTATACAAGGAACATGAGAAATCACGGGAAATTGTTCGTGAACTCGATAAGATCGGTGAACAGGTGGAGAAATCTTTTTCCCCTGAGATCAAAGGGGTCCGCATCGAACGGAAACGTTATGCGATTGCGGTTCATTACCGGAATGCCAATGAGGCGGCGTTTCCCGGGATTGAACGGAAAGTGAATGCGGTCGTGGAGATGAACCCGGGCTTTAAAACGGGGGGCGGGAAAAAGATCCTGGAAATTAAGCCGGATGTTGACTGGCATAAGGGGAAGGCGGTGCGCTGGATCATGGAAAAGCTCGGGGTACAGGACCGGAACAAGTATGTTCCCATCTATATTGGCGATGATCTGACAGATGAAGATGCTTTCCGGACAATCGCACAAGATGGGATTGGTATCCTCGTGGGAACGCACGGACAACCCACTGCCGCAAAATACAAACTGGAAGATGTGGCCGGGGTAAAATCATTTCTCCTGGAACTTGCCCATGCCACCGCTGTATAAAAAAACGGGCCGGCGGCCTGGGAAAAAACGGCTGAGTCAGTTTCATGAAAAAAAAACCGGAAGAGCTGATTTTTTTTTCTCTTCCGGTATTTTTTGGTGTTGATCCAATGAGAGAGGGCGTTTGAATTACACTCCTTTCGATTATTGGATCAGTGCCGGTAATGAAGGATTTTTCTTAAAATCAAAGGTTACAGGGATGACCACCAGGGAGGCTACTTTCACGCCGTCCACTTTGCCGGCATACCAATCTCCCGATGTCGCTTTGATAGCACTGACGGCTTGTTGCTCAAGATCCTTCACATAAGCTTCCATGGGTGTTTCAATATCGCTTGATGTCGTGGCAAAGGGAATTTCCCCGTTGTCGTCAACAACAAATTTTACATAAATGGTTCCTTCCACTCCCCAGTTCTCGGCTTTTTCGGGATAGTGCAGGTTTTCATTCAACTCCCGCTGAAGGGCTTCCCTTCCCCTTTTGTATTCAGCCCGTTTATCAACGGAATAAAATATGCCGATCCTGTTGGACTTGTTTCTAATCATGTTTCGGTTGCTTTTCAAGTCGAAAAGAACCACTTCCAGTTTTTTCCTGTCCATCGAGTTGTCAACCCCGTTCACTTCAACATCCGTTACTTTTCCGTCTTCCATTTTACAGGTGTAGCTGAATGCCGGGTAATCTTTGATTATTCGATGGATTTGTTTCATGTAATCCAGGTTCTGATCCTGTATCTCCTCCAGTTCACTTTTTGAGGAGACTTCATCCTGGTCTTTCTGCGCATAGGCAGTGGACTGCATAAACGCTGCCGTGATAAAGGCGATCGCCATAATCTTCAATGCTGTTTTTGTTTTGTTTAAATTTCTCATAATCATTGTAGTTTTTATTTGAAAAAATTATTTAAATGTTTATAATTTAGTTGTTTATGAATTATCAAAATCATTTCCTGCCAACATAGTTCCTTTTTTACCCCATTTTATGAAAAGACCATGCCAGCATTTTGAATTTTGAAACGTAGAAGACAATCAATCAGGATGATAATCCCTTTCTTTGCCCACGCAACCGGGAAATGGAGTTCTTTCAGGGTTGGTCCCCGAAAGGCGGATGAACTTTTTGCAGCGCATCTTTTTGGATTGTGGAATTTTTTCACATATTCAGCAACTTTTCCCCATTTGATGGCGAAAGATTCCCGTAAAATAAGGGGTGTGGACTTTGGAACAATTCTTTCCATGATACCGGGGAAAATGCAGTGATTGAAACTGGCGGGCAGGATCGGTGAGCAAATTTTTTATATATTTAATCGAACAAAAATAAAAAGAAAGGACTATGAAAAAGCATTTGAACGTTGGATGGGGAAGCCTTAACGGTGTTCTTGCCATAATTTTTGGGCTGATAGCCCTGTTTTTTCCGGGCATTACACTTGCAGCCCTTGGAATCTATTTTGCCCTGGCAATTCTTATTGGGGGCGTTGCGCTTATTGCAAGTGCCTTCAGGATAAAACCCCGGAGGTCGAAATGGTACCTGTTGTTGGTTGAAGGGATTATCGGGATTTTTATCGGGGCCATCATTTTAGCACGTCCCGAATTGGTTGCAACGGTTTTTGTGACCATTCTGGGGATCTGGGCTTTTATCCTCGGGCTTGTTTTTTTGGTGACCTGGGGAAAACGGAGGTTGCCTCCCTTTTCAAACACTTTTATTTTGATTGTCAGCATTTTATCCATTTTGATGGGGGTACTCATCATTGTGGATCCTTTTGAGAGCACGCGGGTGATTACCGTTCTTATTGGTTTTTACGTGTTATTATACGGACTTTTTTCTTTTATTAATTCAGTAAAAATATACCGTTGAACATGGAGGGGAAAGGAATGCGACAACCGGGAAAAAGAAAAGTGTTTATCACAGGCACAAGTTCAGGGTTGGGATTTGCTCTTGCCGAATATTATCTGGAAAGCGGATGCAGTGTTTATGGAATTAGCAAAACGATGAACAGGGAGTTAAAACGGTGGAAAAATTTTTTTTTCCTGGCGCAGGACATTGCCCATTTCAAAGAGGTGGAAACAAATCTTTTTTCCTTTTTGCGCGAGGTGAAACGGTTGGATCTGGTTGTTTTGAATGCCGGGATACTTAGTGCGATCAAAGATTTGAAAGACACTCCGGTGGAGGAAATCCAAAAAGTAATGGATGTGAATGTATGGGCCAATAAAATATTGATTGATGCCCTTTTTAAACAGGTGAAGGTGATTCGTCAGGTGGTGGCGGTTTCATCCGGGGCCTCAGTGAGCGGTCAGCGGGGATGGAATGCTTATGCCCTGTCAAAGGCGACCCTGAATATGCTCATTCAACTCTATGCCCGTGAATGCCCGGATACGCATTTTTGTTCCCTTGCTCCGGGGCTGATCGATACAAAAATGCAGGAATACATTTCAGGTATACCCGAAAAGGAGAAATACCCCGTGATCAAGAGGCTTAAGGCGGCGAAAGGAACCGCCCTGATGCCTTCGCCGCCGGAAGCAGCCAAAATTGTTTCCGGAGGAATCGAAAAGGCGCTGGACTATGAAAGTGGTATTTTTATTGATGTAAGAAATATGTAGAACCTGAACAGCGGGTTCAGAGAAAATTTAAAAATTGAACGAATAAAACGCGCATGATTTTAACATCAAAAAAAATTTTTACTTGATTGAAATTCAAACACGAAACTTAATTTTATTCGAATGAAACCGTTATCTGAAGATATTATTAAAGAGAACATCCTTGAGCAGCTTAAATGGGATGATAAAGTGGATGCCGATCATATACAAATGGAGATAAAGGGGAACGCAGTGGTTTTAAGGGGGACGGTCAACAGTTACCTTGGAAAATTATCGGCGGCACGGGATGTCCTGCAGGTTGCGGGCGACTGCAAGGTGATTAACGAGCTTTCTGTGGATGTCCATCCCGACCACAAAATGTTTACGGACAAGGAGATAACAGCACATATCCAGGAGTTCCTGAAGTGGCACAGCCGCATTAATCCCGTTAACCTCCGGGTAGAAACCATGAATGGGATCGTTACTTTGTCGGGAACCGTTTCCAGGTCAGAAGAAAAATCAGAAGCAGGAAAAATCGCCGGAACGACGAAAGGCGTTGTGGAAGTTGTAAACTCCATCCATGTAAAGCCCGCATCTGTTCGTTCTGATGTTAGCATTCAGAAGGATATTCAGCGGGTTTTGGATAGGAGTGCTTTGGTCGATGAGGAGATGGTCCAGATCAGCGTTGAAAACGGGATTGTCCGCTTGTCGGGTTCAGTGGCCTACGAACCCATTAAGAATGAGATCTGTGATAAGGCAATAAATACGGGCGGAGTCGTGGATGTAATTGATGAAATTACCATCCGGTGATCTGGGCGAAAACTATTTTTGTGAGGTCTCTTCCAGTTGCTTCAGAGACCTTTGCAATTCTTCGAGGGCCTCTCCGGCCATTTTGAAATTTTTCTCCTGCATGGATTGCAGGTAGTTCTCAAAAGCGGCATTGGCCCTGCCGATAAGTTCTTTCGTGCTGGAAACCGTTCCCGGGATACGCTCTGCCTCTTTGGGCAGTGCGGCCTTTTCATAAAGGGCTTTAATGGCATCCTCAAAATTTCCTGCATAACCCAGTTTGTCATTGTGCATAACGGCCACCAGCCGCAGTTCCGGATAAGCCGAAGTCTCTGACTGCAGATAAATGGGTTCCACGTAGATAATTGTCCCGTTGATGGGAATGGCCAGCACATTTCCCCGGATGACGTTGGACCCCCGTTGATCCCAAAGGGTCAACTGACCGGAAAGGTAAGAGTCCTGGTCAATTTTTGTTTCTACCTGCTGGGGACCAAGGATCCGTTTTTCTTTAGGAAACCGGTAAGCCAGGAATCGTCCGTAGTTCTCTCCGTCACATAACCCGGCGATCCAACCGATCATCACCTGTTTGTTTTTGGGGGTGAAGGGCAGGATGAGGGCAAATTCCATTTCATTGCTTCCGGGTTGCTCCCACATGATGTAATAGGGTTCCACGGGCCGGACGGCACTGTAGTATTTTTCGGTTGCCCGCACCCACAGGTCTTCCTGGTTGTAGAATACATCGGGGTCTGTCATGTGGTATTTGGCGTAGACCAGTCCCTGCACCATGAGCATATCCGCCGGGTACCTTACATGTTCATTCAAACCCGGAGGCATCTCCGAACGGTCTTTTAACAGTGCCGGAAATATTTTTTTGTAAACCTGTACCAGAGGATCTTCCTTTTCGAAAACGTAAAAGTTAATTTCTCCTGTGTAGGCATCTACAGTGATCTTAACGGAGTTCCGGATGTAATTTTCACTTCTCAGCGGATTGCTGACTTTGGAGTAAAGGCTTTTTGAGGAACCCCCGGCCGGATCTTCTCCCAGGGATGAAAAGGATTCACTGTAAGGGTAAAATCCGGAGGTGGTGTATGCGTCAATGATCCAGAAGAGCCTTCCCTCATGGAGTACGATGTAGGGGTCTCCGTCGAACCTCAGAAAAGGGGCGAGGGTTTCTGCCCTGTTTCTGATTTGCCGGTGAAA
>JAGYMR010000115.1 GCA_018400515.1 Tangfeifania sp. | reverse complement strand
CAGCTTCGGAAAATTTAAGACGAAAATAAATGCACCCGGCAAAAATGCAGAACTCAACTGGTCTCTTTTGTCACTGCCATTATATATGGTATCTGAACTCAGAAGGTTTATAATGCCAGGTTCACCACTGTTATTCCAGCGCCTCCCAAATCCACCTGCTCATCCGTGAAATGCTCTACCATGGGTTCCGATCGCAGATATCCCCGGATGGATTCTTTAAGAATGCCCGATCCCTTCCCGTGGAGGATGCGCAGGTGGCCTTCCCCAAACATAATGGCCTCATCGATAAATGCCTGTATCCTTCTGAGGGCTTCTTCCACACGCTCCCCCCGGATATCAATCTCCGGTTTAAAATCCAGCCGCTTTTCTGAAAAATCTTTCAGCATCCTGGATTCAAACGACCGTCCACCGTTTTTTTTCAGCTCTTTTGCTTCATTGTTGCTGATCCGTTCTACCTGATCCCGGGGAAGTGTCGTGATCAGTTGTCCGAAAGCCACCACCGCATTTTTTTCATGGAGCTTGATCAATTCTCCCACGGTTGACTGCCCGGGGATCCGGACAGCATCACCGGCTTTCAGTTCGGCAGGCGCTTCAGGACGTTTGGTAGGTGGTGTCTTTTTCGCTTCACCGGGCCTTCGTTCGTTCCGTTTTTTCTCATTCCGCTGCAATTTTTCCATTTTTGCAGCAATCCGGGAATTTTCCTCCTGCGTAATCCCTTTCACTTCATCCTTTAGTTTACTGATCTTTTCGCGGGCCTGCTTTGTTCTCTTTTTTTCCGCCTGGGCATTTTTTATCTCAAGAATGGTATTTTCAATCCGTTTATTTACTCCGGCAAGCAGGGCATCTGCCTCTTCCTGTGCTCTCTTCATGATCGCTTTCCGCTGCTTTTTGGTCTCCTCCAGCTCCGAGGCATAATTCGCGGCCATATCATCCAGGATCTTTTCCACCTTCCTGATTTTCTGCCGCTTGTTTTCCCAATAGCGTTTGTCGCGGTTAATCTTCCGGAGATTCCGGTCAAAATCGATGTGTTTCTTTCCTGCTTTTTCCGTTGCTTTTTCCAGAATGCTTTCCGGCAAACCAATGGTTCGGGCAATTTCAAACGCAAATGAACTGCCGGGTTTTCCGATCTCCAGTTTGAAAAGCGGTTGCATGGTCTGCGAATTGTAAAGCATGGCTCCGTTAACGATCCCCTCTGCGGCCGAGGCAAAATGCTTCAAATTGCTGTAATGGGTGGTGATCACCCCGAAGGTACGCATGCGGGTGAGTTCGTCCAGAATTGATTCAGCAATGGCTCCGCCGAGCATAGGTTCGGTTCCGGAACCGAACTCATCGATAAGGATAAGCGTCTTGTCTGAACAGTTTTTCAGAAAAAACTTCATATTCAGCAGGTGGGAGCTGTAGGTGCTCAGATCATTTTCGAGCGACTGCTCGTCACCAATATCGATGAACAGTTTTTCAAAAATCCCGGTTTTGCTCCGTTCGTTCAGCGGAATCAATAATCCGCACTGCAGCATGTACTGTAAAAGTCCGACGGTTTTCAGACAGACCGACTTCCCCCCTGCATTGGGTCCGGAGATCAGGAGCAGGTGATGCTGATCATCCAGGGCAATATCGAGCGGAACAATGGCACGCTTTTCCCTTTTGAGCGATCGCCATAACAGGGGATGTACCGCCTCCTGCCAATGAATGGCAGGGGCCTCACCCAGTTCGGGGAGGGCCGCATTGATTTCAACCGCCAAAAGGCCTTTGGCCCGGATAAAATCCATCTCTCCGAGATACTCATACGAAAAAAACAGATCATCGAGGTAGGGACGGATATCGCCGGAAAACTGTGTGAGAATGCGAACGATCTCCCGGCGTTCAGCGTATTCCAGTTCACGAATCTCATTGTTCATCTCCACAATCTCCCCGGGCTCAACGTAAGAGGTCTTGCCGGTAGCCGACGCATCGTAAACGATGCCCGGAATTTTCCGCTTGTTGGAGGAGAGAACAGGGATCACCGCCCGGCCGTCGCGGATGGTCACCGTAGCATCTTCAGCCACCAGGCCATCGTTTTGAGCCTGTTTCAACAGGGCATGAAGCCGTTTCGACATCCCCGACTGCAGCGAAAGGATATTTTTCCGGATCTGGGCAAGTTCTGGCGAAGCATTGTCGCGGACATTGCCGAATTTATTGATAATAGCATCGATGCGGTCCACAATGTAAGGAAAGACCGCCACACGGCCGGTTTTCTCTTTTAACAAGGGATAAGCCTCCGCTTTCTGGTTCCTGAAAAAACGGACGATGCCCCGCAAAGCTTCCAGGGAGCGCCGCAGATCAAAAAGTTCATTCACCTCAAGAAAGCGCCCCTCCGTTTTAATTTTCTGAAGGGACGGGCGCAGGTCAAAGTAATGAACGGCGGGAAAATTCTCTCCCTCACGCAGGATACGGCAAAATTCATTTACCTCGTGCAGCTGTCGGGAAATAATTCCGAACCGGGTTTGAAAATGCATGGCGTCGACCCGTTCCCTTCCCATGGGACTGATGCATTTTTGATGCAGCATTTCCCGGATGCGGTTAAAATCGATCTTTTCTTCAAAATGTTCCGGATATATCGTTTGCATTTGTCCTGATGAATCGCCTTACAAAATTAGTAATTATTGCCTTTCCGGAACAATAGGGAAATGAATTTTGCAAAAACAATCAATTTTTTGGGACTTTTTCGTTGGGATACCGCAGGGCATATTCTTTCCAGAAAAGCAGTACCTCCTGTTTCATCTCTTTTGAGAGGAAGAGGATTCCGATAAGGTTGGGGATAGTCATCAGCGCAATGGTAACCCCGGAAAGCGTCCATACGATGGTGGTATCGGTAAAGGAGGCAAAGAAAAAGCCGATCACATAAAAAATGCGGTAATACAGGACGCCTTTAATTCCAAAAAGATAAATCACCGCCCGGTCGCCATAGTAGGACCAGCTGATAGCGGTTGAGAAAGCAAAAAGCAGCAATCCGATCGAAACGATGTATTTCCCGTATTCCCCGAACCAGCTCCGGGTAAAGGCAACAGTTGTGAGGGGGGCGCTGTGCATGAGCGATTTTCCCAAAAGGACCGGCCCGTTTTGTCCGGACAGCCCCCCGGCTGTTTCCAGTTTTCCATCAACGATCCGGAGTGTTCCTGAGTAAAGTTCGCCGTCGAGCCAGACCCGCACATCTTCTGCCACCGAGCGGGCATGAAGAATGGTCGGCTGCTTCAGGATGATGCCGTCAGAAACCTTTAATGCTCCGGTGAACAGTGGCAGCTCCCTTTTTTCCATCAAGAAATCCGCCAGTTGTTGCCGGTCCTCCGCATCCGTTTCAGAAAAACGGCCATCAAGGATTACCAGATCGGCCTCCTGGAACTGCTGATCGATCTTTTCGGTCCATACCCCGGAGGAGAGGAGCACCAGTCCGGTTAACGTACAAATGATGATGGTATCGATAAATGGCCCCAGAAGGGCCACCAGTCCTTCCGAAACGGGCTCATGGGCCCGGGCGGTGGCATGGGCAATGGCCGCCGAACCCTGTCCTGCCTCATTGGAAAACAGCCCCCGGTTGACACCCCGGTTAAAAGCATAAGCAACACTTCCGCCCAGGAAACCGCCGGCGGCGGCAGTTCCTGTAAAAACATCCCCAAAGACAGCCGCCAGGGAGGGCAGGATATTTTCATAATTGAACGCAATGACCCCCAGCGCTCCGATGAAATAGATAACGGCCATCGTGGGCACCAGCCGGGAGGTTACCCGCGCAATCCTTTTGATGCCACCCAGGATAACCAGCGCCAGGAATAAAGAAAGAATGGCCCCGCTGAGGACATGATTCATTCCGAAGGTTTCGAACAGCGAATTGGAAATACTGTTAATCTGGGGAAGATTCCCGGTCCCGAAAGAGGAAAGAATAGTGGCGCCCGCAAACAGCGCCCCGATCACAGGGCCGGATTTAAGCCAGCGGTTCTTCCCTAACGGTATGTTCAGGCGTTTCCGCATAAAAAACATCGGTCCTCCGGCAACAGTGCCGTCCGCTGCAAATTCACGGTATTTATGTGAAATGGTAACCTCCACAAATTTGGTGGTCATTCCCAACGCTGCCGTAACCAGCATCCAGAACAGTGCAGCCGGACCGCCAAGATGAACCGCCAGGGCCACCCCGGCAATGTTCCCGGTCCCGATGGTACCTGAAAGTGCTGTAGCAAGCGCCTGAAAATGCGAGGTGTCTCCCTTGTCCCCTTTGCGGTCAAACTTTCCGCGCACAATCCGGATCGCATGTTTCAGGTAACGGAATTGCGGAAACTTAAGATAGACTGTAAAAAACAGCCCGGTGCCGAGCAGTAAAAAGACGAACCATTGCGATCCGCCGATATATCCATCAATAAGGGAGAGAAAATCGTTTACTTTGTTCATGGAAGACAGGTTTAATTATTAAATTTTTTGCCGCAACGCTTGGAAATCCCGGGAAATGAACCTCCGGGCTGAACGCTTCGCAGGATCGCTTTATCTGCCAAAATTCAAAATTTTCACGGAGACGTACTGCTTATCCGGACGGAACCGGATAAATATGTCACGGCTTGCCGCGATTGGTTCTTATTTAATTTTTGCTAAAATAGCAATAGATTTTATTCGTGGAAATTTTTTTTGCGTCAGACTGCCCTTCACCTGGTGAGGAAAAAACCGGAGAACAGGTCCGGCGGGCAATACCCGTTTTATCCTATGAAAGATTTTTCCTACCTTTGAATTATATAAATTTTTCAAAAACGAACGATGTTACCAAAATTCTTACTGGCAGACAATTCCCTCGAAACCCCCGATACCATATTTGTGGTACACACCGAAATGCCACGGTTCATTATCGAAGCCGACATTGATGATTTCTGGAGCAACCAGGAAATTCACTGGATTGACGGCGAACCCGGGGATGAAGAAGTAGTGGGCCAACTCATTGAAGCGGCCGAAAATTTTCTGGAAAAGGAATTAGAAAATGAAGAGTTCCTCGACGACGAGGAAGAAGCATAATCAATCCTGCCGGACTCCTTTCAGGGACAGCTGGATCCTTTTTCGCTGCACATCGACCTCTTTCACCCTGACTTTCAGGTGCTGGTGCAATTTAACAATTTCATTCGGATCGCTGACAAACCGGTCGGCCAGTTCCGAAATATGGATCAGCCCCGACTGTTTCACGCCCACATCCACGAATGCACCAAAATTGGTAATGTTGTTCACAATTCCCGGGATTACCATCCCCTCCTGCAGATCTTCCAGCGAAAAGATCCCCTCGGCAAATTCAAACACTTTAATGGTCTTCCGCGGATCGCGGCCAGGCTTAAGCAGTTCCTTTTTTATGTCCTGAAGGGTTGGCAATCCGGTATCCCCGGAAACATATTGCTGCAGATCAATTTTCCCGACCCGTTCATCATCCCCGATCAATTGGGCAAGTGAACAATTCAAATCGCGGGCCATCTTTTCCACCACCGGATAGGTTTCCGGATGTACGGCGGAATTATCGAGCGGATTGGAGGCTCCGGGAATTCTCAGAAAGCCGGCAGCCTGTTCAAAGGCTTTAGGCCCCATGCGGGGGACTTTTTTCAGGGCTTCCCGGGAAGGGAAAGGGCCGTTCTCCTTCCGGTGTTCCACCAGATTTTTGGCCAGCCGGGGGCCCAGCCCCGAAATGTAATTCAACAGGTGCTGACTGGCGGTATTCAGATTAACCCCAACAGCATTGACACTCAGCTCAACCACCGAATCGAGGCCCGCTTTCAGTTTCTTCTGATCGACATCGTGCTGGTACTGCCCCACCCCGATGCTTTTCGGATCGATCTTCACCAGTTCGGCCAGCGGATCCATCAGGCGGCGGCCAATGGAAACCGCTCCCCGGACGGTCACATCGTATTGGGGAAATTCCTGGCGGGCCACGGAGGATGCCGAATAAACCGATGCCCCGTCTTCATTTACCACATACACTTGTAATTCGCGGGAGTAGCGCAATTTCTTAACAAATGCTTCTGTTTCCCGGCTGGCCGTCCCGTTGCCAATGGCAATGGCATCAATCTGATACATCTCGGCCATGGAGGTCAGCTTTTTGGCTGCCAGTTTCCGCTCCTTTTGTGGCGGATGCGGGTAAATGGTTTCATTGTGCAACAGATTGCCCTGGGCATCAAGGCATACCACTTTACAACCGGTGCGGTAGCCCGGATCGATGGCCAAAATCCGTTTTTGTCCGAGTGGCGGCGCCAAAAGCAACTGCCGCAGGTTTTCTGCGAAAACAGCAATGGCCTCCGCATCGGCTTTCTCCTTCGACTGGCGGGCAAATTCGGTTTCGATGGCCGGTTCGATCAATCGCCGGAAGCTGTCTTTTAAGGCCATGGCTACCTGCCTGGAGCTTTCGTTTTCTCCTTTCACAAAAAAACGGGATAATTTTTCCATCGCCTGCTCTTCATCGGGCTTCAGTGAAATGCGCAGAAACCCCTCTTTCTCCCCCCGGCGCATCGCCAGTAACCGGTGCGACGGACATTTTTTCAACGGTTCACTCCAATCGAAGTAATCCTGGTACTTAGTGCCCTCCGCCTCTTTCCCGCTAATCACTTTTGAAGTGATAACCGCTCCCTTCTCAAAGGCCTGCCGAACCATATTCCGGGCTTTTTCATTTTCGCTCATCCACTCGGCTATGATGTCACGGGCTCCCGCCAGTGCATCTGCGGGCGCTTCTACATCATCGTTCAGAAAGGCATGCGCCCGGCTTTCCGGATCCCGCTCCAGCTGCTTCATAAGGATCTTTGCCAACGGTTCAAGTCCCCGTTCACGGGCAATCGTGGCTTTGGTTCTCCGCCGGGGCTTGTAGGGGAGGTAAATATCCTCCAGTTCCACCGGATCAAAGCATTGGTCAATGCGTGCTTTTAACTCAGGGGTCAGTTGATCCTGCGCTTCAATAGTAGCCAGAACCGTTTCCTTCCGCTTTTCCAGGGCAACATATTTTTCATGCTGCTCTTTGATCCGGAGTACCTGCTCCTCATCAAGGCTTCCGGTGCGCTCTTTGCGGTACCGGGAGATAAAAGGAACGGTTGCCCCTTCCCGGAGCAATTCAATGGTATTGCCCGCCTGATCCTCCCGGACCCCCAGTTCGCGGGCAATAAGAGCTGTAATTTTTGGATCCATATGCTTCGTTTTGCAGGGACAAAGGTAGAAAAGTATTTTTTCCTTTTATCTGTTTTTTCCTTTTGACTTTCTGCTTTTTCCTTGTAATTTTGGGGCGCATTTTCAAAAATTTTTTTACCCATGTTTGATAATTTAACAGAAAGGCTGGAGCATTCGTTTAAACTGCTGAAAGGTCAGGGACGGATTACCGAGATCAATGTTGCTGAAACCCTGAAAGATATCCGCCGGGCTTTACTCAACGCCGACGTTAATTATAAAATAGCCAAAAACTTTACCGATGAAGTCAAAGAGAAAGCCCTGGGGCAGCAGGTACTCACTGCTGTAAAACCGGGGCAGCTCATGGTAAAGATCGTAAAAGACGAGCTGGCACGTCTCATGGGAGGCGAGCTAGCCGAAATGAACCTTCAAAATTCCCCCGCCGTTATTTTAATGGCCGGCCTGCAGGGATCCGGGAAAACCACTTTTTCCGGAAAACTGGCCAACATGTTAAAACATAAAAAGGGACGGCATCCGCTCATGGTGGCAGGGGACGTTTACCGGCCGGCTGCCATCGACCAGTTAAAAATGCTTGGAGAGCAAATCGGGATCCCGGTTTATACCGAAGAGGGAAACAAGGATCCGGTGAAAATTACCAAAGCAGCCATTAAAGAGGCCAAAAACAAAGGGCACGATGTTGTGATTGTTGATACCGCCGGCCGCCTGGCCGTCGACGAAGCAATGATGAAGGAGATCTCCTCCATCAAAAAAGCGGTCGATCCCGATGAAATTTTGTTTGTGGTAGACGCCATGACCGGACAGGATGCGGTCAACACCGCCAAAGAGTTTAACGACGCCCTCAACTTCGACGGGGTGGTCCTTACCAAACTCGACGGGGATACCCGGGGGGGAGCAGCCCTTTCCATCCGGGCAGTGGTTGAAAAACCAATCAAATTTGTCGGAACCGGTGAAAAACCCGATGCCATTGAACTCTTTCATCCCGACCGGATGGCCGACCGGATCCTGGGGATGGGCGACATTATTTCACTAGTGGAAAAAGCACAGGAACAGTTTGACGAGGGAGAGGCCCGGAAGCTGCATAAAAAATTGGCAAAAAACACCTTCAACTTCGACGATTTCCTGAAGCAGATCAACCAGATAAAAAAGATGGGGAACCTGAAAGACGTGGCCTCTATGATCCCAGGCATGGGGAAAGCCATAAAAAATATGGACCTCGATGATGATTCGTTCAAACACATTGAAGCGATCATCTACTCCATGACCCCCGACGAG
>JAGYMR010000114.1 GCA_018400515.1 Tangfeifania sp. | reverse complement strand
GGAAAAGCACCAGCGCCCTCGGTCTGGCACAGGTCGACCAGGGTGCGCGGATCCATCGCGGTCTGGGCGGCGTGGAGCGTCACGCCGCGCGCGGCAAGGGCGGTGTTCAGGGCCGGCAGATCCGCGGCGGTGACGGTCGCGGGGATAACGACGGCATCGGGATCAAGGGCCGGTACGGGCTCGGGCTCCGGCTCCGGCTCCGCCGAATTTTAATGAATTGCTTAAAAGTAAAATCTTTAAGTTACATTTACAATTCGGAATTGTAATTTATTACATGTCTAAATAGTAATATATGTTTACACTTTATTAAGAAATCATTAACAACGGCCTTTTCAGGAATTCACTGTTTTCGCCTGCTTTTTCCGTTCATGCTCATTGAGCAAAATTTTCCGGATACGCATATTTTTGGGAGTGACTTCCAGGTATTCATCGTTCCGGATGTATTCCATGGCTTCTTCGAGCGAGAATTTCACAGCGGGCGCAAGGTTCATTTTTTCATCCGAACCGGCTGCACGCATATTGGTCAGTTTTTTGGTCCGGATGACATTGATGGTGAGGTCACTCTGGCGGGTGTTTTCGCCGATGACCTGTCCGGCATAGAGATCTTCCCCCGGTTCCACAAAAAAACGTCCCCGGTCCTGCATCTTATCGATGGAGTAAGCGATGGCCGTTCCGGTTTCCAGGGAAATGAGCGCCCCATTGCGATAAATTCCCAGGTCCCCTTTCCACGGCACATAGCCATGGAAGCGATGGGTCATAACGGCCTCGCCTCCCGTGGCTGTAAGCATTTGATTGCGAAGCCCGATGATCCCCCGTGCCGGAAGGATGAACTCCATTGTTGCCCGGTCATTTCTTACTTCAATATTGACCACCTCCCCTTTTCGCTGTGTCACCAGTTCAATAACTTTTCCGGAGAACTCCTCCGGCGCCTGTACCGTCATTGCTTCCACAGGTTCATGCTTTTGGCCCTTTACCGTTTTGACTATGACCCGGGGTTGGCCCAGTTGCATTTCATAGCCTTCACGGCGCATGGTTTCAACCAGGATGGAAAGGTGGAGAATCCCCCGCCCATAAACCATTAAAGCATCTGCCGATCCGGTATCTTCCACATGGAGGGCCAGGTTTCTTTCGGTCTCCTTATACAGCCGTTCGCGCAATTGTCTGGATGTTACGAATTTTCCTTCCCTGCCAAAAAAAGGGGAATTATTGGCAACAAACAACATGCTCATGGTTGGTTCATCCAGGCGGATAGGGCTCAGTCCCTCGGGATCCGCGGCATCTGCAATAGTGTCGCCGATATCAAAACCTTCCAGGCCGAGCACGGCACATATCTCACCGGCAGGCACGGGAGCTTTCGTCTTTACTTTTCCCAGCCCTTCAAAAAGGTATACCTCCTTTGCGGTTGATTTTATGATGGTCCCGTCCCGCTTAACGAGCGATACTGCCTGGCCGGCCGTTAATTGTCCGCGCGACACTTTTCCCACTGCGATCCGTCCCGTATAGGAGGAGTAGTCAAGGGAAGTAATCCGCATCTGCAGGGTTCCCTCCCGGGGTGTTGCCGGTGGGATCGTCTCCAGGATGACATCGAGCAGGTACCCCACATCCCGGGTTGCCTCTTTCCAGTCGGGCCCCATCCACCCCGCTTTGGATGAACCAAACACGGTGGGAAAATCCAGCTGATCTTCCGTGGCATCAAGGCTGAACATGAGGTCAAAAACCTTCTCCTGTGCATAATCCGGGGTACAATTGGGCTTATCTACTTTATTGATCACCACAATGGGTTTTAACCCCAGCTCAATCGCCTTTTGCAGCACAAAGCGGGTTTGAGGCATGGGGCCTTCAAAGGCATCCACAATGAGCAGCACCCCGCCGGCCATGTTCAGCACCCGTTCCACCTCGCCGCCGAAATCGGAGTGGCCGGGTGTATCAATGATATTAATTTTTGTCTCTTTATACCTCACCGAAACGTTCTTCGATAAGATCGTGATTCCGCGCTCACGCTCCAGCTCATTGCTGTCGAGGATCAATTCACCCATGTGCTGGTTCTCCCTGAACAGTTTCACCTGGTGTAAAATGCGGTCAACCAGCGTGGTTTTCCCGTGATCCACATGAGCAATAATGGCAATATTCCTTATTTCTGTCATTGCTTCTCTGTTTTTACGACTTCCTGTTAAACATCATTATCAATTCTTTTTTAGCTACTTACGTAAATATTGAAGCAGCTGGGCTCAATGGAGCCCGCAAAAATACGAAAGTTTTGTCAGGACTTGCGGATCGGAGCGATCAATCGGTGATTTTCGGTAAAAAAATAAAAAACCACCTTCCCGCCGGAGGACAGAAAGGTGGCTTTTTTGAATTCCTGAAAAAACCGGAGGACCGGTTGATCAGTAACAATATTTATTCTCTTCAAGGAGTTTATCGGCAATGCGCCGCCGTGCTTCCTTCACATTAACCGGTTTCACACAGGTAAAATGCTCCACCCCGTTGGCATACAATTGCTGCTCTTCACCTTCTGAAAAGGAATTAACGGCATCCATGGCCGATTTTTTAATCGACGCTGCCGTATCGTAAATAAGGACATCGAGGATATCTTTATACAGTGCTGCATCCTGCCCCGACTCCTCTTTTTTCCGCACCCTGAGCAGGGCGGATTCCGCTGCGTAAATATTCATAATGACATCTGAGATATTGGAAGAGATCTCCTGCTCCATCACCATTTTGCGTCCGAATTTTTCCGACATGGCTTTCATAAGCATCAGGCCGGTTTTCTTGAAATTTTTCACGGCGGCGGTTTTATTTTCGTAATACCCCTCTTCGCAGCAGCTGCATTCTTCGAGGTTTTTCAGGCTTTCAATCACGGCCGCTCCTGCCGGATAAAGGGCATAATCCTTTTTAGCCCCGCGTTTATTGAGGGTATCGATGGTGATCTGCCGGTTAATTTCATTGGTCCCTTCAAAGATCCGGTTGATACGCGAATCACGGTAGCCCCGTTCGATGGGCATTTCAGATGAATACCCCATTCCCCCGTGGATTTGCACGCCTTCGTCCACCACATAATCGAGGGCTTCAGAGCCATACACTTTTAAAATGGCTGCTTCGATGGCATATTCCTCAAAAGCTTTAACGATTCCCTGCTCTTTACTCAGCGTACCGTCATGGGCTTCGATGTACTCATCAATATTTTTGCTGGCCCGGTAAACCGCCGATTCATTGGCAAAGGTTTTGATTACCTGTTCGGCCAGTTTATGTTTGATGGCCCCGAAGGAAGCGATCAACTGTCCGAATTGTTTCCGTTCATTGGCATAATTCACCGACTGGTCGATGGCCATTTTGGCAGCTCCGATCACATTGCCTCCCAGCTTAATACGTCCCATATGAAGGATATCGAGGGCGATGCGGAATCCTTTTCCCCGGTCCCACAGAAGGTTTTCCACCGGCACTTTGCAGTCTTCAAAGAATATCTGGCGGGTGGATGACCCTTTAATACCCATTTTTTCTTCTTCGGGGTTGAACTTGATGCCCGGGAAATCACGCTCCACGATGAAAGCACTGAGCACCCGGTCGTTGTCAATTTTGGCAAACACGGTAAACACATCGGCAAATCCTGCATTGGTAATCCACATTTTCTGCCCGTTCAGGATGTAATATTTCCCGTCTTCTGACAAGGTAGCTTTTGTTTTTCCGGAGTTGGCATCGGAGCCGGCCCCCGGTTCGGTGAGGCAATAAGCTCCGGCCCACTCCCCGGTGGAGAGCTTGGGAAGGTATTTCTGCTTTTGCTGTTCGTTCCCGAAATAGAGAATGGGCAATGATCCGATCCCTGTATGGCAGGAGAAGGTGACCGCAAACGAATAAGCCGCTCCCATCACTTCTGAAGCCAGCATGGAGGTCACGAACGACTGTCCGAAGCCCTCATACTCCTCCGGAGTTGATATGCCCAGAAGACCCAGCTCCCCTGCTTTATCGAGCAGACTGCGGGCAAGTCCCTCCTCTTTTTTGTCGATCCGGTCGAGGTTGGGCATCACCTCAGTTTCCAGAAAATCACGGCAGGTATCAGCGATCATTCGCTGCTCCTCATCAAATTCCTCAGGGATAAAAACATCCCGGGGTTCAAGGTCCCGTACCATGAATTCGCCCCCTTTTACATACGTTTTATTTTCCATTCTATTCTTTTTTAATGTAAAGTCGTCTATAATTTTAGCGCCATGGCCACCAACTCGGCCAGGTCATAATTTTTCACCTCTTCGTTTCGGTCTTTGTATTTCAAACCGTCGCTGATCATCACCATGCAGTAGGGACATGCCGTGGCAACAATGGCGGCCCCCGTTTCGAGGGCATCTTCAGTGCGTTCAATAAATACCTCCTTATCGCCCTTTTCTGCCTCCTTGAACATTTGTCCCCCGCCGGCACCACAGCAAAGCGCAAAGCTTTTATGCCGTTTCATCTCTACAAAATCCACCGGGAGTTGCCGGAGCACCTGCCGGGGAGCTTCGTATTCCCCATTGGCACGGCCGAGGTAACAGGGGTCGTGGTAGGTCAATTTTTCACCTTTAAACACATCGCCGGGAAGGTTCAGTTTCCCCGTTTCCATCATTTTTCTCAGAAACTGGGAATGATGAATGACCTCAAAATTACCTCCCAGGTCGGGATATTCATTTTTAAAGGTATTATAAACATGGGGATCGCAGGTCAGAATCTTTTTCACCCCATAGCCCTGCAGGAGTTCAATATTCATAAGGGCCTGCATCTGGAAAAGCATCTCGTTGCCTGCACGCCGGGCAACATCACCGCTCGACGCCTCTTCAGTACCCAGCACGGCATAATCGGCCTCCAGCCAGGTCAGCACCTTAACAAAAGCCTGTGTTACTTTTTTATAGCGGTCATCGAACGCGCCTGCACTTCCCACCCAAAACAAGTATTCAGGTTTTTTCCCCTTCGCGAAAAGGTCCGCCATCACCGGCACATTCACTTTTATTTTTTTGGTTTCCATTTTTTCTGAACTTAATATACAGGTTCGTTCATGTAAAGATCTTCGGCCCAAAGCATCCGGTCATCCTGGGAAATTTGCCATGGTGCTCCGTTGTTTTCAATATTGGAAAAGATCTGGTTCAGTTCCCCGGGTGCGGCGGATTCTTCCATCACGATATAGCGACGCATCTCCAGGATAACAGCGGGCTGGTTGATGTTAATGGGGCACTCCTGCACGCAGGCATTGCAGGTGGTGCATGCCCACAGCTCTTCCGGTGTAATGTAGTCGCCCAGCAACGCCTTTCCATCACTCCACTCCCGGCCGTTTTTAACAACCTGCGGTCCCTTCTCACTCATCCGCTGGCGGACATCCATGACGATCTTCCGGGGAGACAAAAGTTTTCCGGTAAGATTGGCAGGGCATACGGAGGTACACCGGCCACACTGGGTACAGGCCAGTGAATCGAGGTAATTTTTCCATGTAATATCTTCTATATCGCGCACGCCGAACCGTTCAGGGGGTTCATCCTCCTCAGGAGGTTCGGAAAAAGCTGCTTCCGGATCCATCATCAGCTTCACTTCCCGGGTAATATTTTCCATCGTATTCATTTTCCCAATGGGTTCCAGATTGCTCAGGAAGACATTGGGAACCGACATGAAGACATGAAAATGTTTGGAGTAGGGAAGGTAATTAGCAAAGAAGAAGATACCAAGGATGTGCCCCCACCAGTTTACCTCATGCAGCACATGCGCCATTTCGGGCGAAACTCCTCCGAACCATCCCGCCAGGATTCCGCTCACCGGATATACACCTGTCACAGGGTCTCCTGCAAGGGTTTTCTCCAGCAAATAAAAGGTATTCATCCCGAGAAGGGTTACCATCAGGAACAAAATGAGGGAGAGGGCAATGTTAGCATCCACGTGCCATTTATGTTTCATTTCCACCCCGTTGAAACGTTTGATATGCATGAACAGCCGCCGGACCAGAAAGGCTCCGATCAAAAAGACGATCAGCAGGGCAAAGATATCCCCGGCAGCGAAAATCACATCATAAACACCCCCCAGGAACCCCAGGACACGTTCAGTACCTGCCAGTCCGTCGATGACCATTTCAATGCTCCCGATCAGAATGATGAGGAAGCCCCACCATACCAGCGCATGCATCATCCCCACCACCGGCCGGCGCAAAATTTTGGTCTGTCCCAGCGCCACATTCAGCGTCAGGACGATGCGTTTCCCAATATTCCTGACAGGAAAGGCAGGTTTTGTGAGCATGAAAAGTTTTGCCAGTTTGCAGATGGTCCATGCAAAAACGCCCAGGGTAATGAGCAGGGCGATGGCAAAAAGTATTTGTTTTATCATCAGGTTTTCGTTTTTTTAAAAAAAATTTTCCCTTTGGTGGCCTTTGCTCCACCCTGCGGAATCTTCCGGTTTAGCATGGACTGCCGGTAACCGCGCACCGTTTTACAGGGGCTGCCACCGTTCCGTGCCCTTCCGGGTACTTCGGATCCCGTTTCGGGGCGGGTTTCCGGCCGGGGGGCAACCATAAGTGTTGTGTTTTATCTCCCCGGTTCGAAATTGCCCTGGGAAAGGACTACTGTTTTTTCTGCTGTTTTACAGCTTCGGTCAGGGCAGGTAACACTTTCAGGGCATCACCCACAATCCCGTAATCGGCATATTCAAAAACCGGTGCATCGGCATCGTTATTGACGGCAACAATGCATTTAGAGGAACTCACGCCAGCCATGTGCTGGATGGCCCCGGAAATCCCCGCAGCAATGTACAGGTTGGGCGCAATGATCTTGCCGGTCTGTCCGGTATGCTCCTCATGCGGCCGCCAGCCCTCATCGGATACCGGGCGCGAACAGGCGGTTGCCGCTCCCAGGGCTCCTGCTAGTTCCTCGATAACGCCCCAGTTCTCCGGTGATTTCATTCCGCGGCCACCGGAAACCACCACTTCGGCATCGGTCAGGAGCAGTTTCCCGGTTTGCTTCCGGACATCCTTCACAACGGTCCGGGCCGCACCCGTTTCCGCATCAAAGCTTTCGACAGTAGCTTCGCCTCCCTGTTCAATGACCTCAAAGGCATTCTGCATGAAAGAGAGGATTTTCACCTCTGTCTTCAGCTCCACGGTGGCAAATGCTTTTCCTGAAAAGACTTTTTTCTTCACCTTAAAGGGATCGGTAGCTTCCGGAAGCTGAATGACCCCGGCCCCCACAGCGGCTTTTAGCCGGACGGACAAGCGGGGCGCAATGGCTTTCCCTGTATTGTTATGGGAAAGAACGATCACTTTGGCATCTTCGGCACCGGCAACCTGTGCCAGCACATGGGTATAAACCTGGTTATCCAGGTGGTTCAATACCTCATTCCCGACATTAATCACTTTGGAGGCCCCGTAATTTCCGAGCTTTTTCAGTTCGTCGCCGTCAACACTCCCCAGTGAAACGGCCGTGAGTGAGGTGTCCAGCATCTCCGCTACTTTCGCAGCATAGGATACCAGCTCCCAGGTGGATTTTTTAAATTTTCCATCCCAATTCTCTGTATATACTAAAACGGACATAGCAATTTTTTTTATTCTTTTTGAAGAAATTAAAGCACTTTGGCTTCATTCTGAAGCAGATCAATTAATTCAGCGACATTTTCGGGATCGACCATTTTACAGATCGGTTTTGGCGGCGGCAATTCGAAATGCACATAACCGGTAAGCGCTTCCACACCAGCAGCTGCCACGACATTCAACGGTTTTTTACGGGCCATCATAATGCCCCGCATCGCAGCAATGCGCGGCTCTTTGGCAATTCCTTTCTGCACAACAGCCACAAAAGGAGCCGGGACACTCACCTGCTCTTTTCCCCCGTCAATGTCACGGGTGATCTCCACTTCGGTGCCGGTGATATTTAAAGCAGATACCGCCGAAACAGATGGTATCTCCAAAAATTCGGCCAGCATGCCCCCCACCATGGAATTATTGTAATCACTCGATTCGATCCCGGATAAAATGATATCAAACGCTTTATCCTTCACCGCTTCGGCAATCTGAGCCGCCACTGAATAGGCATCGGCCGGTTCGGCATCCACGCGTATAGCATCATCAGCGCCAATGGCGAGGGCTTTTCGCATGGTGGGTTCTGCCCCTTTTCCGCCCACGGTGATCACGGTCACGGAATCCACCGCATTGTCCGGATCTTCTTTAAGTTCCATTGCCCGGGTCAGTGCAAGTTCATCCCATGGATTGATAATCCACTGCACGCCCGTTCTATCGAGTGCCGTGCCGTCGCCAAACTTAACTTTGGTTGTGGTATCCGGCACATTCCCCAAACAAACTAATAGCTTCATCTGTTATTTTTTTAAGATATAGTTTTTAATCGAACGGAGGCACCGAAACATACGCGCCCGGTACCTCCAAAATGGTGGACAAATATAAAAACTGAGGTAATAGAAAAAAAAGGACAGATTTGTCCTGTATTTTTTCCATTTCCTGAATAAAA
>JAGYMR010000113.1 GCA_018400515.1 Tangfeifania sp. | reverse complement strand
CTTCAGGATGGATCATCGCAGCCTTTTCCATCCATTTTTTATTGAGTCCGTACATTTCTTTAACAAAATCAGTATCGTTGTAATAGAGGTACAGGTAGTACTGGGTAATCAAAAAGGCCGACTCCCAGCTCAGTCCGCAGTACCGGATGCCCACAAAGGGGGCTGTATCAACAAACACTGAGTCGTTCATGGCATCCAGCCAGTCATATACCGTTTTGCGGTAGAATGCTTTCATATCGAAATTGCAGATAAACGCTTCATTAACGGCATTGAGGTCGCCGCCATACCCGAACCTTTCCCTTGCGGGGCAATCCGACTGCACACTGATCAGGTTGGCACGGAACGTCCGGCGTGTTGCTTCCTGAATGGCATTCAGCAGATCCGACGAGCAGGAAAAGCGGTTGTTCCGTGACACATCCGAATGGAGGAACAGGCCGGTGATATCGCCGGGGGCTGGTGGCTCTTTGAGTCCCGAGATCTCCATATACCGGAAGGTATGAAATGTGAATGACGGCTGATACCAGGTATCGGTATCATTGCTAAAGATATAGGTATCGGTTTGCCAGGCAGTATCGGGTGCCCCGGGGCCCCCCATGCCCGGTTGTTTGATTTGTCCGCAAACGGTTGTCATGGGATTCAGGGTCCCGTCGCCGTAGATGCGTTCGCCAAACCGGAAGGTAACGGTATCGCCGGGATCCCCTTTGAGTCTGATTTTGTATATTCCGGAAAAGTTTTCCCCCATATCGGCTATGTAAACGCCTTCTTGAGGGGAAAACACTTTATCGGCGGGAATCCGTTCGGTCAACTGAAACGGGGGGAAGAAGGTTTTTTGCAATTCTCCGCCGGGGCCTTCCGCCGGAACGGCCTTTTTCCAGGAGGATGCATCAAATCCGGGTTGGTCCCAGCCGTGGATCTCTTTACGTGCATCGTAGACCTCCCCCAGGAACACACTGTTTCTCATGACGGGACCGTAGGAAAAACGCCAGCTGTCATCCGTGACGATCTTACCGGTTTCCCCGTTGGCATATTCGATCACTATTTTTGCCAGAAAAACCGGCCTGCCGGTAGTCAATACATTGCGGAGGTTTCTGCTTCCCCACATCCGCAGGGGAAGGGGATTGAAAAAGCCGTTTCCCAGGGCAACCCCTATGCTGTTGCTCCCGGACCTCAGCAGCCCCGTAATGTCATAATCCGAATAGTAAATCCGTTTGCTGTAATCGGTCCATGCGGGATCCAGCCGTTCTTTTCCCGGGGCTTCCCCGTTAATGGAAGCTTTATAATAACCGGCAGCGGTGATGAATAAACGGGCCGAACGAATCCCTCTTTTTATGCGGAAATCCTTTCTGAAAAGGGGCGCCGGATCGTCCCTGTAGAAAAGCGAATCATGGACCGGCAGTTCTTTCCCGTCCCCGATCCACTCAGCTTCCCCGTTGTTGCTCAACCCTTCCTTATCCGGCACTTCATTTTTTGAAGCGCACGCCAGCAGCAGTAAAAGGAAGGCATACCCGAATACCCGTTTCATCTCATTATATTTGTTAAATGTTAATGGTGTTTACCTCATTATCAGGGTTTATTTTAAAGGTGTCCGGCAGAATTCGCGGGCGAATTTTATCTCATTATTGCGTTAATTTTAAAGCTATTCGATAGAATCCACAAGTTCATTTCGGCAGAATTCGCGGGCGGGTTTCACTTCTCTTTAGTGTTTTTAATATGCTTATATCTTTCGTCTGAGATCCGTTTTTGATCCGTCTTAATTCATGCTTTTCCACGCTGCAGCGGGAGAATGCATGGGAATTGTCCCACGCCCGTGGGGTACCGGTTTTATCATCCGCAGGAGCAGGTCCGCTGTCATTACAGCGATTTCACCGCATCAAAAAGGGCCCGGATGTTTTCCACCGAAGTATCATCCTGAATGTTGTGAGCCGGCGCAATGATATAAGCTCCCTGTTTCCCCAGAATTTCGGCCCTGCGTTTTACCTCCGCCCGGATCTGCTCCGGTGTTCCGTTGGGCAGCAGGTCTTGCACACAGATGCCCCCGAAAAACCCGATGGAATCGCCGAAATTATCCGCCAGTGCCTGTGGTTCCATTTTGGCGGCCAGGGGCTGCAGCGGATTTAAGAAATCGAGGCCCAGATCGATGAAGTCGGGAATCAGGTCCCATACCGATCCGCAGGAGTGCCAGGCAATTTTGATGTCGGGATTGATTTCCCGGAAAGCTTCGAACATCTTTTTCATTCGCGGTTTGAAATGGCGGCGCCAGGTTTCAATATCCATGATGAGGCCCTGCTGGCTTCCAAAATCATCGCCGCACCAGATAAGATCGGCCCCGAGCCGGATCAGCTCTTTTCCTGTTTCGGTATTGATATACATGATCTTATCCAGCAGCGGCTCCAGATAGGGTGGCTCCATCATCAGGTCCATGAAAAATTTCTCCATGCCGGTCAGGTACCAGGCGGTTTCAAAGATGGAGGTTTCCAGGTCGGCAATGATGCCGTAATCTTTTCCATATCGGGCCACGGCTTTCTTTGCCTCATCAAATCGTCCCGGCCCGAACGGATCGGGAAAGGGATAATTATCAATATCCTCCTTTGTCTGGGCATGGGCCAGCGGATAGTCCACAAATTCGTTGTAGAGTCCTTTGCTGATGAACTTCATGCCCCATTCATTGGTAATGATCCCCTTTTCATTGGTGGTGGTGGGGGCATCATCCGGGGCGCAGGCAGCGATGCCCACCGCATCGTTCCCCAGTTTCAGTAAAAGTTTGGTATGCGAGATCCGTGTGGACAGCAACGAATCGAGCGGTTCTTCGTAGGGGACTCCCAGCGCTTTTGACATTTTCTCGGCCACCTGCGGTGTAAAATTGGCAAACAGGGGCGGCCGGTCGGTTTGCTCCCGGTTGAGGGTTTTGACAAATCGTTCTCTTTCGTTCATATCGATTAATTTTAAGCTTTTAAACCCTGGTTGGTTTAGTTTTATAAGATAATGCCCCCTTTTGTTTAAGGAGATCTTTCAACTGGTTTGGCCTGAAACTTATTTTTTCAGTCCCAGGTCCACGGAAGCGGTGTCCGCCTCACTGAGCGTATGGGCAATGACAAGGGCTGCTCCAAGGGCGCTGGAATTGTCAATTTCGGAAATATAGACGTTTTTTCCCGGGAAATGCGTTTTTACCAGGTGAATGAAAATTTCATTCCGGGCGAAACCACCGGAGATGTACAATGTTTCCGTTTCATCGTTTTCAGGAATGACCAGGCGGACCGATGCTGCCCACAAGGCGGTCAGGTCGATCATCAGTTTGGTATAAGCCTCTTCATAACTTCCGAAGGCATTCAGATCGGCCTTTTCCAATCCCTCTTCGAAACTCTCCTTTCCCCGGGGGAAATAAACCGGCTGGTCCCCGTATTTTTTCTGAAGGCTTTCGATGACGGCTTCATCTTTTCCGATCTTTTTAAACGCATCCTCTTCCACCCCGAAGTGTTTGGCCAGTTTTTCGGCCCATACTTCGTGGAAATGGCCCATGAACAACCGCGATGATTTCACCTGGTCCTTGTCGGGCGTCAGATAGCAAAGGCTGTCGCTTTCGAGCTGTTCTTTGGTTAAAGGTTCCTTGTTAAAGGGATTCATATTGATGCACCAGGTGCCGGTTGAAACCAGGATGAATTTTTCCGGGCTTCCTTTTAAATAGGGCACCAGCGAGGCCGAGCTGTCATGGATGCCGGTACCGATCTTGATCTGTTTTGATCCTTTGTTTACCGGAAAAACAACATCATTGGTGATGGGATCCGGCAACGGAATGTTTTTATCGCTCACCCACTGGTGGTATTTCATGTGGTCGAAATCCCACATAAATGTATGGCAACCGATCGATGTGGGTTCAGAAACGATCTTTTTGGTCAGTGCATAGCAAAGGTATTGCGGGAAATGGAGGATGGATTTTACTTTTTGGTATACTTCCGGCTTTTCCTTTTGGAGCCATAAAATCTGTACCCCTGAATTCAGCAGCATTCCCAAAGCCGGGCTTGCTGTTTTCCTGCAAAATTCGTCCCGGCCGCCGTATTGGTCAAAGAGATTTTCGGCAATGGAGGGGGAAACTTCTTTCAGGTAGTTATAGATAGGGGTGAGGGGGTTCCCGTTTTCATCCAGAAACATCAGGGAGGCCCCATAGGTGGAGAAATTCACCGCCACCGGGTCAAATTCCCCTTTGGAGATGATTTCATCGAGGGTGTCCGAGATCCAGGAGTTGATCAGATCAATATCATCACATTCAAAACCATCATCGTCTTTTATTACAGGGAATTTTTGTTCCTGTTCCAGGACCACCCGGAAATTTTTATCGAAAAGCAAACACTTTTTATTGGTTTTTCCAATATCAAAAACAGCAATCACTTGTTGCATAAATTCAGTCTTTTTTTGTCAGCGGTTTATTGATTTAAAAATGATTCCCGTCCCCTTGTCTGACCGCTGGCGGGAGACAAAAGGGACGGGAAAAAATATCATTATCTGACGCGATTATCTTTTGGATAATACGTCTTTCTCGTACTGTTGTACTTCTGCTATGTAGTCCGCTCCGGCGGGAACGCCTTCGCTCAGGCAGTAGTAGTTCCATACAGCATCGAAGGGCATGGTTTTGAGCTCTTCCAGCATAGCCAGGCGCTCAAAAAGGTTCCCGTTTTCTTCCAGTTTCAGCAGGTCTTTGGTAGGTTCCAAAGCGGCGAAAAGGAATGCTTTCTGTGCGGCGCGGGTACCGGTGACATAGGCCCCGATCCGGTTGATGGAAGCGTCGAAGAAGTCCAGGCCGATATTCACGCGGTTGAGGAAATTGTTCCGCATGACCTCGGCGGCAATTAACTGGATCTCTTCGTTAAAGGTAACCACATGGTCGGAATCCCAGCGTACCGGGCGGGTAACGTGCAGGAGTACCTCGTCTACAAATTGCAGGCAGGCAGAGATCTTATCACCAACCACCTCGGTGGGGTGGAAATGGCCGTTGTCAAGACAGATCAGCTTGTTATTCTTTATGGCATACCCCAGGTAGTAATCGTGCGAACCAACGGTCATCATCTCTGCGCCGATCCCGAACAATTTACTTTCGATGGCATCCTTGGTATGTGCTTTTGGATAATCGTCGGCCATTCCTTCGTCGAGCGATTTGGTCAGTAGGGCCCTGTGCCCGTTGCGGTCGATCGGAATGTCTTTTGAACCGTCGGGGATCCAGGTGTTATGGACCGATGGTGTTCCCAGCTGTTTCCCGGCCTCGGCAGAGATCGCGCGGCAGCGCTTCAGGTGTTCCACCCAGAATTTCCGGACATTCTCATCTTTTGATGATAAAGTAAAACCGGAATCGGCCATGGGGTTCGAGAAAAAGGTGCCATTGAAATCCAGTCCGATGCCCTGCGCCTTACACCAGTCAAACCAGCTTTGAAAATGTTTGGGTTCAATTTCGTTGCGGTCAACATATTTGTCACCAAAATCGCCGTACATTGCGTGCAGGTTCAACCGTTGTTTCCCCGGCAGCAATTCCATTACTTTTTCCAGGTCCTTCCGTGATTCGGCAATGGTCCTGGCTTTCCCGGGATAATTCCCGGTGGCCTGAATTCCGCCTCCCGACAATTCGGAATCGGGTTTTTCAAAACCGCCCACGTCATCGGTCTGCCAGCAGTGAAGTGAAATAGCAACCTCTTTCATTTTTTTAATGGCGGCATCCGTATCAACATTCAATTCAGCATATTGCTCTTTGGCAATTTCATACGATTTTTTAATTAACTCTTCTTTCATACTATTAAAATTGTTTATTATTAAAGGTATCGGTCGGAACGCGCATGTATTTTATCATCACCTTGGATGTAAATATTTTACATGCTCGTTTCATAATCAATCGTTTATCTATTAATTAAATCCGGTATCTGCGGGGAAAGGCCCCGCAGAAAAATGTTTTATTTGTTATTCCATATAAAAGACCTCTTCCAGCGGAATCGTCACCGGCGAATTGTCCGGATTCGTTTTCATGATATCCGCCATATAGGCCCACCATTTCTGAACGATTTCGGTTTGCCCCAGGTCCTGGGAACCACCCTCCCCGCTCACTTTCTGAAAAGCAAAAAGGATGTTGGTCTCCTCATCCAGGAAGATGGAATATTCGCTGACGCCGGAGTCTTTCAGCAATTTTTTCAGTTCCGGCCAGATCTCGTCGTGTCGTTTCTTATAAATTTCTTTTTGTCCCTCGTTGAGGTACATTTTAAATGCCAGTCGTTTCATTTTTTATTTTTTATTGAATATTAACAACAAATGTGGAGAGGATCAATATAATGATACCAATGATAAGGATGGTAATGGTCTTTTTCGATACCCCTTTCCACTCTTTCAGCAGAAGTCCCCATATATTACTGAACGAAATGTTCAGGGCCATTAGTATACTCCAGCCAAAAACACTCATTTCCGGAGGCAGCTGGCTTTTTCCCATTCCAAAGAAGTGAAACTGCATGAACCACAGGAATCCGGCCAGGAATGTAAAAAAGATGTTGTTCAGGAATACTTTCCCCGGTACTGATAAATAGTCTTTTCCGGTACCGTTTTTAATGTTCAGGTACACGCAGTAGACCAAGTTGGTGGCAAATCCCCCGAGCAGGATAAAAATGAGGGAAGGATTGCTGACAAACAGCGGGTTGGTGCCATAACTGGCAGCTACTTCTTCGATGGGAACGCCGGCTTCAAAGCCAAAATTCATGCTGGCACTCATGATCCCTGCAAGAACCGCAATAAGCAAACCCTTTTTAAGGGCAAATTCTTTCACTGCCGCTTTTTTCTGCTCTTCAGACAGGCTTTTTGATTTCAGCGCACCGGCATATCCGATGATGGCAATCCCTGCCACACAGATGGCGACACCAATCAATGTAAGGATACCCGCTGTGGAGGCAAAGAGGTTTTCACCCGCCACAATCGGGGGGATCAACGTTCCGAAAGCCGCACAAAAACCCAGGGCAACACTTTGGCCCAGGGCAACGCCGAGGTACCGCAGGCTTAATCCGAATGTCAGTCCGCCCACTCCCCAGAAGGCTCCGAACATGATGGCCAGCCATTTGGCCCGGGTTGGTGCATCGCCAAGGATGTCCAGCAATGTGCCGCCGGGAACGACCAACAAGGCAAATACCCACGGGGCAATCAGCCATGCGGCTACCCCCTGGCTGATCCAGTAGGATTCCCAGGCCCACGATTTTACTTTTTTGAAGGGGACATAAAAGCTTGCAGCTCCGATCGAACCAATAGCAATTAATAAAATACCATAAATCGGGTTCATAATTCTTTTTTTAGTTTGAAGTTATTAAATAATTGATTTATACGGTTGAACACATTAATTTATAGACTTTCAAAGATATGGGTGAAAAATCAAGATACCAATACATAAAATGGCAAAAAATTTATATATTTTGGCACTTCAAAAAGCATGAAGGGAAATTTTAAATATTTAACCACCGGGGAGGAGGATATCAGCTGGGGGATGTATTTTACGGTGGCCGGCTGGGCCATGATTGAACCCAATACGGTCTATCCCCCTAAAAAGCATCCTTCCGGGTACCTGTTTGAATGGGAAACGGGGCGCGTTCTGAATGAATATCAGTTGATTTATATCACCGAGGGGGCCGGGATTTTTGAAAATACTTACGGGAGATTTCAGGTAAAACCGGGGGCGCTGATGATCATCTTTCCCAACCAGTGGCACCGCTACAGACCCTTGAAAAAGAGGGGATGGGCTGAGAATTATATCGGATTCAAAGGAAAAATGGCTGATGAGCTGCTGAACCGGCCTGTTTTTTCTCCTTTGCAACCCGTTATTTCCTGTGGCATTAAAGAGGAGGTCGTTGAAATTTACCGGACCATCAATGATATTATTGAAAAAGAGCAACCCGGATTTCAACAAATTGCTTCCGGAATGCTCGTGAAGTTGCTGGGACATATCGTCTCATTTGAAAAGCAGAAGGGATTGGCCGGAAAACACATTGCCGGGATCATTGAAGAGGTGCGCTTGTCGATCCGGCAAAATATGGAAAACGATATTGATCTGAAAAAGATGGCCGGGCAGCACCACGTAGGGTATTCCTATTTCCGGAAAATGTTTAAAAAGTATACCGGTGTCTCCCCGGGGCAATACCATTTACAGTTAAAGATCATCCGTGCCAAAGAGTTGCTGATCTCCACCAATAAAAATATCAAGGAGATTAGTTACGAACTGGGGTTTCACTCGATCCACTATTTCAGCCTCTTTTTTAAGAAAAAGGTGGGGCTGAATCCGACGGAGTTCCGGAAGCGGCATTTGAGCCAGTAGCGGTCGTCAAAGGAGTTCCGGATGGCCGGGGCAATCCTTACCCGGTCAACCCTCAGGGTTCTGCTTTCTCCCGTATCTGCCCCTACAGGGATTTTTGACCAGGAACCGGAAAATCAGCGGATTTATTTTTAAATTTTTGGGCCACCGTTGATAATGTTGTTTCTTTATCCTTAAAAAAAAATTGGTTGTTTTATGCGATTTCATTCGGATACCGATTCGGTAGAAAAGGTGGTGGAACTTCACCTTTCCCGGAAAACCGGAAAGAAGGTGGAAATAAACCGTTCTGGAATGC
>JAGYMR010000112.1 GCA_018400515.1 Tangfeifania sp. | reverse complement strand
AAGAAACAGGATCCCCTCGATAAAAACAGCCGTTAAAGCAAATTGCCAGCTATATCCCATGCCAATGACAACCGTAAAGGCAAAAAACGCATTTAACCCCATGCCTGGTGCCAGTGCAAAGGGGAGTTTCGCCACCAGGGCCATGATCAGCGTTGCCACCAAAGCAGAAAGGGCAGTTGCGGTAAACAACGCGTCTTTATCCATCCCTGCATTGCTCAGAATGTCGGGATTGACCGCCAGGATATAAGCCATGGTCATAAAAGTGGTTAACCCGGCCAGTATTTCAGTTTTTACCGAAGTGCGGTTTTCTTTTAACTTAAAAAAACGGTCCAGCATAAACATTCCTTTTTAAAATGTTACTTTACCTCCGACGGTTGGCATCACAGATAACCCTTTTTTTCCCAGATTCATATTCAGCTCCACCTCGGTACCAAAAGAAAAATAACTGTTAAAATTATACCACAATTGCGGCTCGGCTAATAAAACAAAATTAGTGGTTTCTTCTTCAAAAACGAAATCTTCGTGCCACCAGTCAGCAAAACCGGAAAAAGTCAGCTTGTCATTGGCAAAATTCCAAAACCATACGGCGGTCAGTTGGAAAGAGGCATCGTGCTTGCCCCGGATATATTTATAAAGCCCCATGAGTGTCAATCCTTTTGTAAAGTCCGCGGAATTAAGGGAAAACTCCAGGCCGGTGAGCCAGGCATCCTCAATCTGATAGGCTTTCCCGGGGGCATATTGGCCCACCCCCCCGTTGTATTCGGCATGAAATGCCCAGGGGGAATCCCCCAGCCGGAGGGCACGCGCAATTTCCCAATAGGCCAGGCTAATGCCCTCCACATCTCCGCCATTATAATCCATGTCAATAAAAAAGAAGGTGTTTCCCCACCGGTCGGGCCGGAACATTTCGACGGTGGAAGTGAAAAATTTCCGGCCTTCTCCCATGTCGTAATGGAGTTGCAAATTCTGGGAACGGCCGGAAAGAAAAACAAAAAGAAACCCAAAAAGAATCAAAAATTTTTTCATACTATTACGGTTATATTCCACTGATAAAAAGGCCTTTCAAAAGGGCCCATGAAATTTACAAGATGCCCGAAAAATTTTCAAAAATGGCTGAATGCCCAAAACAAAAAGGGTAAAAAAAAACCCCGGCAAAGGACAGGCCGGGGCTATTTTTTCATCGGGAAGATAAAAAAATATGGGTCATCTATAAATAGATTCCTCAAAAATAGAAAAGGTAACCCTTTTCACCAAATTTTTTTTAAAAATCTTTTAGCGCTTCATTGAGCCATGCATTCACTTTTTGCAATTCAAAAAAAGCCCCCACCGTTTTTTCCAAAAAATCGCCGTGCAGGAGTGCTTCCTTATCAAGGACGGTAGAAAACACGAATGATTTATACCGCAAAAGGTCAATGTTTTGATGATCTTTAGGATACCCCCTTGGAGCTGTTTTTAACCGGTGATCCATCATGCCGGGAAAAAAGGATTTAAATTCCGGCGCCCCGGTCAATTGCAGAAAGGTATCCGGATCCCGGACTATTTGCTCCCGTATGACTTTCAGCGGACCGGCGGACGGCATATAGATCCCTCCTCCGGCAAAACTCCCGGCGGGATCAATGTGAAGGTAATAGCCGGCATGGGGACTTTTACGCCCTCCCGGGGCAATGAAACTCCCGAAATTGGTTTTATAGGGCCGCTTGTCTTTGGAAAACCGGACATCCCGGAAAATACGAAACATACAATCTTTGGGATCCATTGCCGGTATTCCGGGGTCAAATTTCCGGATCTCATTGATCAGGATCTCCGTAATCAAACGCATCTTTTCGCGGCTTTCAGAATACCTTTTATAATTCGCCTTAAACCAATCCCGGTGATTATTCCGGGAGAGATCAGAAAGAAATTGCAATACTTGTTCCATCCTTTTTATGAAAATCCGTTACTTTTATGCCAAAATAAAACAATTTTTTTACGTGAGAAAGTTTGCCCTGATAGTGGCCGGAGGCAGTGGAAGCAGGATGAACAGCCCGGTTCCCAAACAGTTCCATCTGATTAAGGGGAAACCCCTGCTGATGCATACCTTCGATGCCTTCCTGAAAAGTGACCCGGACTTTGAATTTGTGCTGGTCCTGCCCGGGAATCAGATCACCCGCTGGAAAAATTTATGCAAAAAATACCGTTTTCCCGGGAATCACACCCTCGCCGCCGGGGGGGAGACACGCTTTCAATCCGTAAAAAACGGTCTTGAAAAAATTCCGGAGGAGGGAATTGTTTTTATTCACGATGGCGTTCGCCCGCTTGTTTCTGCCCAAACCATTCAAAATTGTTACAAAACGGCTCTCGGGAAGGGAAATGCCCTTCCGGTAATTCCTCCTGCAGAGTCGGTAAGGGAAATTTTCGACGGAGAGAACCGCGCTGTAAACCGCGAACGGTTCCTGCTGGTCCAGACCCCTCAGACTTTCCGGGTCTCCCTGATAAAAAAAGCTTATTCCCGGCATTTCAGCGAAAATTTCACTGATGATGCATCGGTCCTGGAAAATGCCGGTGAAAAGATTCACCTTGTTCCGGGAAACCGTGAAAACATCAAAATCACCTATCTCAGCGATTTAACTATTGCCGGGGCATTCCTTCAAAAATAAACCGGCCCGAGGGAATCCCCGCTCGCTTTAAACCAGCGAATCTCCCTTTTGGATCCGCACATCGGTGACAAACTGTTTAATTTGCTGTTCATCTTCCTTGCGGCAGATCATCAGTGTATCATTCGATTCGGCAATGATGTAACCATCCAGTCCGTGCAAAACAGCCACTTTTTCATCATCCAGGTTAATGATGCAGTTTTGAGTGTCGTAAGTCAGAATATTCTCACCGCTGATCACATTTCCCTTCTCATCTTTCTCCTTATTGTCATACAGCGATCCCCACGTTCCCAAATCACTCCAGCCGAAATCCGCGGTTAAAACATATACGTTCGAGGCCTTTTCCAGAATTCCGAAATCGATCGAGATGCTCCGGCTTTCGGAATAGGTTTTACTGATAAAACTGGCCTCATCCCCGGTGTTATACAAACTCATCCCCTTGGAAAACAGGGAAGATACATCGGAAAGATGGGCATCAAATGCCTCCAGAATGGAAGGCAGCGACCATAAAAAGATGCCCGAATTCCAGAAAAACTCCCCGCTTTCGATAAATACCCGGGCCATCTCCTTGTCGGGTTTTTCAGTAAACGTTTTTACTTTATGCAGGTTATCCAGGTGATTAAAGTCCACCTTGTTTTTTACCTGAATGTATCCATACCCTGTCTCAGGACGGCTTGGTTTTATCCCAAGGGTCAACAGGGCATCATTCTTTTCTACAAATTCAAGACCGCTCCTGACCTGCCGGATGAATTCCTCCTCCTTCAAAATCAGATGGTCCGAAGGAGCAACAATTAAATTAGCTCCGGGGTCTTTCAGTTTAACCTTATAAGCCGCATAGGCAATGCACGGGGCCGTATTCCGGCGCAGGGGCTCCAGCAATATCTGCTCTTCGCTCAGCTGGGGAAGTTGTTCCTGTACCAGCGCTTTATAATTGACACTGGTGACCACCAGGAAATTTTCCACAGGAATAAAAGCGGCAAACCGCTCTAAGGTCTGCTGGATCAGTGTTCTCCCGGTCCCAAGAATGTCTAGAAACTGTTTGGGCATTGCCCGGCGGCTGAGTGGCCAGAAGCGACTTCCCACACCACCGGCCATAATAACACAATAATTATTTTCCATCGAGGCTATTTCTTTTCGACTGCAAAAATACATAAATAAAAAAGATTCATTCAAAATTACGTGTGTTTTCAAAAGAAGTTACCTCCCCGCAACGGGATAATTGTTTTTTTATTCTCCGATTTATTGGGATATTTACCCCAAAACAGCATCAGCCATTTTACAAATTAATAAAAACAATGAGATGAAACTCATATCCATATCAGCCGGAAGTTTTCATTGCGACGGAGGCGCCCTTTTCGGTGTCATTCCCAAAGTCCTGTGGAACAAAGTGTATACGGCAGATAAAAACAATTTCACTCCCCTGGCGCTTCGCTGCCTGCTGGTGGACCAGGGGACAAGAAAGATCCTGATCGAAACCGGCATTGGCAACCACTTTTCGGAAAAACACCTCAAAAACAACGGCGTCGTTCCCGGAGATCACCTCGAAAATTCATTGAGGAAAAACGGTTACGCCCCCGGGGATATTACCGATGTCGTTTTGACTCATCTGCACTGGGATCACGCCACCGGCGCAGTAAAAAATGCCGGCGGAAAATTCGAACACGCTTTCCCCCATGCCACCCACTGGTGCAGTAAAAAACAGTGGGAACATTCCCAAAAATCCAATCCCCGGGAGCAGACTGCATTTCATGACAAGGTTCTCACTTTTCTCCGGGAATCGGGAAAAATGAAACTGGTGGAAAAGGAGGGCTCCCTCTTTCCGGGGATCGGGATCCGTTTTTTTAACGGGCATACGCCCGGACAGATCATCCCTTTTATACACACCGGAGGTAAAACGGTGATTTATACCGCCGATCTGATCCCGACAACGGCGAATATCCCTCTGCTCTGGATCGCATCTTACGACCTGGATCCGGTGTTGGTGATGGAGGAAAAAGAAAAATTTCTGGAAGAGGTTGTTCAAAAAAAATACATCCTCTTTTTTGAACACGACTTTTTTACGGAGCGGGCAACCGTTAAGAAAAATGAAAAAGGTTTTCAGGTCCAACAACGAAATCCCGATATTCCTGGTTTTTAATCACTCACTCCTTTCAGCCAGAATGATCCAGGTATCGCCAGGATTGCGTTTACCGGACAAAACAATCCGCCCGAAACTTACAGATTTTTCCTACATTTGAAAACTGTACAGAAAATAAACCATTTGATTCATCGTCCATGCAGAAAAAGGTCACCATCACCCTTCAGCCCCTCGGAAAAAAAATAACCGTCAACCAGGGCACTCCGCTCATCGATGTGCTGCACGAATACGGAGTGGAATTTCCTTGCGGAGGAAAAGGAACCTGCGGACGCTGCAAAGTAAAGTTACTGGAAGGGGAGTTGCATGCCGACTCCGTTCAGCAGGCAAAACTGAAAAAACTGGGATTGGAAGACAATTGGCGGCTGGCCTGTTTCTGCAAGGCAGATTCCGATATCACGCTTGAAATTGCCCAGTTTGAAAACATCATCCTCGCCGACAACACCACCTTTGAGTTTACACCGCAAACCGGATACGGCATTGCAATAGATCTTGGCACAACCACACTTGTTGTCCAGCTTTTGAACCTTGAAAACGGCCGGATTCTCGACTCGGTTTCCGATGTAAATCCGCAATCAAAATTCGGAGCCGACCTGATCTCACGCATTCAAAGCTGCCTCGACGGGAACCAGCCGGAGATGCAGCGCCTCATCCGCAATAAGATCGGATCCATGCTGCGCGCCATTTTACAAAAGCATCCGGTGGAAGTAACCCAGGCGATCATCGTGGGCAACACCGCCATGCATCACATTTTTTCCGGACTCCCTGTGCAGCCGCTCTCTTTTTACCCTTTTGAATCACGCGGACTGGGAATGCAGCAATTTACACCTGATCAACTGCAATGGCCTCTCCCACCGGAAGCAGAAATCCGGTTTTACCCATCCATTGGCAGTTTTGTGGGGAGCGATATCCTGGCAGGGATTGCGGCAACAAACATGGCCGCGGACAACCAATTCAATGTGCTCATCGATCTGGGAACCAACGGCGAAATTGTGGTGGGTAACCGCGACCGGATCCTTTGTGCCTCAACAGCGGCAGGTCCCGCCTTTGAAGGAGCCAAAATCAGCCAGGGGATGCGGGCAACTACCGGAGCCATATCCTCGGTCGCCCGGGGTAATGAGAGAATCCACTGCCACGTGATTGGAAATGTCCCGGCAAAAGGGATCTGCGGCAGCGGCCTGATCGATGCCATGGCGGTATTTCTTGAGAATAAAAAAATCGGGCCATTTGGAGAGATCCATGCGGGGGAAGAACAGATCCAGCTAACACCAGGTGTTTCCCTGACTCAGTCCGACATCCGCGAATTCCAGCTGGCCAAAGCTGCCATTGCCGCCGGACTCCAGATATTAATGGATCATTTCAGCATCACTTTTGATAACGTCCGTCAGGTTTTCATTGCGGGAGGTTTCGGAAATTTTCTGAACATCAGGAATGTCATACAAACAGGACTGATCGGAACAACGGAGGATAAAATCGTAAAACTTGGTAACACAGCACTCATCGGGGCAAAAATGTTTCTTTTCGAACAACCCGCTTTTACCCGGAAAATCCTGGATAAAACAACCCATGTCAATCTGGAAGGCGACCCCCGTTTTCAGGATATCTTCATTGAAAAAATGATGCTGGAGTGACAAGTATTTGGCAAAAGGCGGAAGAAACACCCCTGCTTTTATAAACCCCGGGTAGAAAGCAAACCACAGGCAGCTGAAATATCCTTCCCGCGGGACGCTCGTACAGTGGTGAATACCCCCTTCGCATTCAACTGATCTTTAAACCGTTGGATGGTCGTTTCCCCCGGACTTTTTAACGAGGTTCCCGGAAAAGGATGAAATCGGATGAGGTTCACACGGCATTTAAGTCCCCCGAGCATCCGGGCCAGCTCCCTGACATGCCGGGGCGAATCATTCAACCCTTCGAATAAAATATATTCAAAGGAGATCCGCCGCTGCCGGCCAAAATGGGAACGATTTAAAACATCCATGATCTCCCGCAGGGGATATTTCGACTCTACCGGCATTAACTGGCGCCGCTCCTCCTCAAAAGGGGTGTGCAAACTAACGGCAAGATGGGCTTCGGTCTTTTTCAGAAAAGCAGTCATTCCGGGAATGACACCAATGGTGGAGACAGTGATTCTCCGCGGACTCATGGAGTACCCCCATTCCGCAGTAAGAATCTCAATGCTCTTCATGACTTCATCCAGGTTGTCAAACGGCTCCCCCATGCCCATGTAGACAATGTTGGTCACTTCCTGCGATTCTTCAATGCTCCTGATCTGGTTGATGATTTCCCCGGCGGTAAGCTGTCCCTGAAACCCCTGCCGGGCCGTCATGCAAAAGCGGCAGCCCATTTTGCAGCCAACCTGGGAACTCACACAAACGGTCTTCCGGTCGCGGTCGGGAATCATCGCCGTTTCAACAAACTTTTCATGTACCGTCGGGAAAAGGTATTTTTTGGTCCCGTCGGTGCTTTCCTGCACTTTCAACGGGGCAACCCTCCCTGGCTCAAAGCCGGCATCAAGCAATGCACGTGCCTTTTTGGAAAGATTCGTCATTTCACCAAACGATGAGACCTCTTTCTTATACAACCATTCAGCGATCTGCCGCGCCGTAAATCCCGGCAGTCCAAGCGATTCTGTAATCCGCTGCAATTCCTGGAGTGTTTTCCCAAAAAGCCATTCCTTCATTTCCGGATATTTTTTTACAAAAATAGGAGAAATCCGGGAAGCTTCGTTTCATTATGGACAAAGGTCAATCAAAAATATTTTTCTTTTTACTGAATTTTTTTTATTTTTAATAAGAAAAACACACGATATGAAACAAATTTTTCTTTTAGGACTACTGAATGTGGCCTTTCTGATGGTTCATGCAGGCCAGCCTGTGCCGGGTGCGGAAGTCTACATTGAACAGACCGGCAAAAAACCAATTGCCTATCAACAAACCGGCAACAACGGAAAAGTAACCTTCTCCCACCTTTCCCCGGGGCATTACAACATATCAGTAACCCTCCCCGAACAAAGCGGAAAATTTTTGCGCGGACGTGAACGAGCCGGCTGTAAACTAAAGGCAGGCTATCACGGGGAAGATAAAGCCTATTTCCTCCAGGAACCCGAGGGCTTATTCATTGTACAGTTTTCGAAACTGAAAAAGCTGGGCGACAAAGAGATAATTCCTGCCTATGATGTCCGTTCCGAAGACGGGGAAAAGCGGATATTGATCGGCCGGTTTACAGTGGACAGCAGACGGGGAGGTAGTTTAACCGTCGCCCTGGAGGCAGAAAAACCCAAACGGTTCCTCCAAAAGGTGCAGAAAGTCAGGCACGACCCTTCCATGGCCGCCATCCGGAACATGAAATAAGCAGGAGGCTAAATAATCTTTAACCTTTTCCCCACTTTAATGAATGCTTCCACCGCCTGGTCGATCTGGTCCGGTGTATGTGCCGCCGAAAGCTGGACACGGATCCGTGCTTTTCCGCGGGGAACCACCGGATAACAAAAACCGATGACATACACTCCCTCTTTGAGCAGTTCATCGGCGAACTGGATGGCCAGCGGTTCATCATAAACCATCACCGGGACAATCGCTGTATTGCCCTCCACCAGATCAAAACCCGCTGCTTCCATCTTCGAGCGGAAAGCGCGGGCATTTCCCATCGTTTTAGCGGGCAGATCATTCGATTCGGTGAGCATTTCAATCACCTTCAAAGAGGCCCCCACCGTGGCCGGGGCCAGCGAATTGGAGAAAAGATAGGGACGTGAACGCTGCCGCAGCATCTCAATGATTTCACCCCGGCCTGAGGTACACCCCCCATTGCCGCCCCCAAGTGCTTTTCCGAAAGTGGTGGTGATAATGTCA
>JAGYMR010000111.1 GCA_018400515.1 Tangfeifania sp. | reverse complement strand
GATGAGCGGTTCGGTAAATTTGAATTCCGTCCTTTGGAACCCGGTTACGGGATTACCATCGGTAACGCTTTACGCCGTATTCTGCTGTCATCGCTGGAGGGTTATGCAATCACCACGGTAAAAATCGAAGGTGTCGACCATGAATTTTCTACGATTAAAGGCGTTATTGAAGATGTAACGGATATTATCCTGAATCTTAAACAAATTCGTTTTAAGAACGAAGTGGAAGATTTCGACAGTGAAAAAGTGACTGTCACCATTAATGGGCAGGAGGAATTTACCGCCGGGGATATCAATAAATTTATGACCGGTTTTAAAGTCCTGAATCCGGATCTGGTGATCTGCAGGATGGAGCCCGATGTAAAACTCCAGATGGAGTTAACAATCAACAAGGGCCGCGGGTATGTCCCAGCAGCCGAAAATAAACCTGTGGAAGAAGAGTTTGGCCTGATCCCGGTGGATTCCATTTATACACCTATAAAAAAGGTGAAATATGCAGTGGAAAATTTTCGGGTAGAACAAAAAACGGATTACGAGAAATTAATTCTTGAGATCAATACCGACGGGTCCGTTTATCCTAAAGATGCCCTGAAAGAGGCGGCAAAAATTCTTATCTATCATTTCATGCTCTTTTCAGACGAAAAGATCACCCTCGATTCGGAGGAGAAATTTGCCAATGAGGAGTTTGATGAGGAGGTGCTTCACATGCGCCAGCTTCTGAAAACAAAACTGGTGGACCTTGATCTTTCCGTGCGGGCGCTGAACTGCCTCAAAGCGGCTGATGTTGACTCACTGGGCGATCTGGTCACCTACAACCGGAACGATTTGTTGAAATTCAGGAATTTTGGAAAGAAATCCCTTACAGAGCTGGACGACCTTCTTGAGAATATGGGATTGAGTTTTGGAATGGATATCAGTAAGTATAAACTTGACAAGGATTAAAAGGAGATATGAGACACAATAAAAAATTTAATCATCTTGGCCGTACAAGTTCTCACCGGAAAGCGATGTTGTCAAATATGGCCAGTTCGCTGATCGAGAGCAAGCGAATCACCACGACCGTTGCCAAAGCAAAGGCACTTCGCGGCTATGTTGAGCCGTTGATTACCAAAGCAAAAAACGATACAACACACTCCCGCAGAACGGTATTTAAATACCTGCAGAATAAAAATGCGGTTTCGGAATTGTTCCGCGATGTGGCCGCCAAAGTGGCCGACCGTCCCGGAGGATATACCCGGATTTTAAAAACCGGACCCCGGCTGGGGGATAATGCTGAAATGTGCATCATCGAACTGGTGGATTTTAACGAAGCAATGCTCGAATCAAAAGAGGAGGCGGCAAAACCAAAAAAACGGCGTTCACGTCGCGGTGGCGGTACCAAAAAATCGAAGACAACCCAACCAGCAGCCTCTGCTGATGCTGGAGAAGCAGGTCAGGAGAAACCGGAGGAAGGGACTCCCCTTGTGGAAGATGTGGAACCGGTCGAAGAAACGGATGCAACTTCCGGACCAGATAAGGAAGAACCCGATGAAAACACGGGTGAAAAAAAGTCCGAAGATACTGAACCTGAGGTTGAAAAAACCGGAGACAATGCGCCGGCTGATGAGACAAGAGGAAAAAAAGAGGCCGGTGAAAAGAAATCGGACGATACGGTTGATAACGAACAAAAGAAGGATGAATAAACCTTTTTTGAATTTTATCAAAAAAAAGCCGGGCCATGGACGTCCGGCTTTTTTTTTAATTATTAATTTTAATGTGAAAAATATCCAAAAACCATTCGCTATGAAACGAAATTTCAAAAGCCGCCTTTCCCGGCGGAGATTTATCGGTTCCGCAGCAGCAGCTTCTGCTGCCCTGGCATTTTCACCGCTTTCTTATGGGAAATCCTCTTTCCTCAGGGATCAGCCGGATTCCATTTTCGGAGGCGTACAGATTGGCGCTATAACCTATAGCTGGCGCAGCATGCCCTCTTCGGCCGAAGATATTCTGAATTACTGCCTGGATGCAGGCATCAGCTCACTCGAACTCATGGGGAATGTGGCCGAAGCGTTTGCCGGAATCCCTTCAATGCCAAGCCGGCCCCGGAACTGGGGAAACCTTCCGGAGCAGGCAAAGGAAGCCTTTCGCAAAAAGGCGGGGATCGTCCGGGAAAAGCAGCGTGAATGGCGGCTTTCCAATTCGATGGAAAAATTCAGGGAATTGCACCGGATGTACAAAAATGCCGGCGTCAATATTCACATTGTCAAATTCTCTCCTGCGGGATGGTCGGATGAGGAGATCGATTATGCCTTTCAGGCAGCAAAAATTTTAGGGGCACAGGGGGTTTCCAATGAAATCGGCCATGATGCCTGTAAGCGCCTTGGGAAATTTGCTGAAAAGCATGATATGTATGCCATTTTTCATAACCATCTGCAACCCGGGGAGCCCGGTTTTCGGTTTGAAGATTTCCTGGACTACTCGCCGAAGAATATGCTGAATTTCGATGTGGGTCACTATTTCGGCGCCACCGGGAAGCATCCCAATGAACTGATTGAACGACTCCATCGGCGGATTTTCAGCCTTCACCTGAAAGATAAAACCGCCAAAGCGGGTAATCCTCCAAATACAAACATGCCCTGGGGAGAAGGGGAGACGCCACTGGCCGATATCCTTCAGCTCATTCAGAAAAACCAATGGCCCATTTTTTGCGACATTGAACTGGAGTACCCCGTTCCCGAAAATTCGGATGCCCAACAGGAAATCAAGAAGTGTGTTCGTTATTGCCGGGATATTTTAATCTGATACCGATATCCGGTCCGGAAAGTGCGTTGTTAATGAAAAGGAAAGATCCGTCCTTTTTATTTAATAATTAAATGTTATTTTTACTCTTTTAAACATACACTAAATCAGCAATGAAGGAAAAATTTACCATTGGATTGGATTTCGGGACGGATTCGGTCCGTTCGCTTGTAGTCAATGTAGAAACGGGAGAGGAGATGGGCGGTGCTGTCTTTCACTACCCCCGGTGGAGGGTAGGGCGTTATTGTGATGCCGCTTCCAACCGGTTTCGGCAACATCCGAAGGATTATCTGGAGGGCCTTGAAGCAGTGGTTTCCGGGGCTTTGAAGCAAGTCCCCCCGGAAGTGGCAGAGAATGTGGTAGGCATTTCGGTGGATACCACCGGTTCTACCCCTGTTGCGGTGGATGATAAGGGGATTCCTTTGTCGCTCACCCCCGGGTTTGAGGAGAATCCGAATGCCATGTTTGTTTTGTGGAAGGACCATACGGCTGTAAAGGAGGCCGGTGAGATCAATCAACTTGCCCGGAAGTGGGATGTAGACTATACCCGGTACGAGGGCGGGATCTACTCCTCCGAATGGTTCTGGGCCAAGATTCTTCACATTATTCGCGAAGATGCCGGGGTTTTTCGTTCGGCTTATTCGTGGGTGGAACATTGTGACTGGATTCCGGCGCTTCTGACCGGAGATACCAATCCCAAAACTTTGAAGCGGAGCCGCTGTGCGGCAGGACACAAAGCGATGTGGCATGAAAATTTCGGCGGGCTGCCATCCGAAGATTTCCTGACAGCGCTTGATCCCATGCTGGCGGGGTTGCGTGAGCGGCTGTACCGGGAAACCCACACCTGTGATGTCCCTGCGGGGAAGCTTTCCCCGGAGTGGGCCGAAAAGCTGGGGCTTTCGGCGAATGTGACGGTCGGCGTGGGGGCTTTCGATGCCCATATTGGAGCTGTTGGGACGGAGATTAAGCCCCATTATGTGTCTAAAGTGATGGGCACCTCCACCTGCGATATGTTGATCGTTTCACCCGAAGAGCTGGGCGATAAATTGGTAAAAGGGATCGCCGGGCAGGTTGACGGATCCATTGTTCCGGGAATGATAGGGCTTGAAGCCGGACAGTCGGCTTTTGGTGATGTTTATGCATGGTTCAGAGGGGTTTTGGAATGGCCGCTGAAGTATATCCTGGGCGACACAGAACGGCTGGATCCGGATACCAGGGAGAAAGTGATTGAAGAAACCTCGCAACAGATCATTGCCCGTTTGAGTGAGGAGGCGGCAGAACTGCCCCCAGGGGAGGCGGATATTATTGCCCTTGACTGGATGAACGGCCGTCGAAGTCCGGATGCCAACCAGGCATTGAAGGGTGCACTTGCAGGTCTTAACCTGGGCTCAGATGCTCCCCGCATCTTTCGGGCCCTGGTCGAAGCCACCGCTTTTGGTTCAAAAGCCATCAATGACCGGTTTGAAGAAGAGGGGATACGCATTGACGGGATTATTGCCCTGGGGGGCGTGGCAAAGAAATCACCCTTTGTAATGCAGGTAGTGGCCGATGTGCTCAACATGCCCATCAAGGTAGCCCGGTCGGAGGAGGGCTGTGCCCTGGGGGCAGCCATGTTTGCGGCTGTTGCTTCCGGAACCCGCGCTAACACCACCGAAGCACAGGAAAAAATGGGCGGAGGTATTGAAACCGAATATCACCCCATCCCGGAAAACGTGGAAAAGTACCGGAAGCTTTATGAGAAATACCGGAAACTGGGAGCGTTTGTGGAGCAGTCTCTTACTTAGTGAACGGGAAAAACTGGAAAAATTATTCCAAAAAAAACCTGTCCTCAAAAAGGACAGGTTTTTTTGAAACTATTCGTTTCCCGGGCGGAGTTTCCGGACCGCCGCCCCCGTATTCCAAAGTTCCGAATCGTGCATCTCCTTTAATTCGGCATTGAGCTGGGTTTTATAGTCGCGGCTGCTGGTCGCATCCAGCACCCTTTTTGTTTCTTTTCCGGTTTTTACACTTTCATAAAGTTCCTGGAATACCGGCAGGGTGGCCTCCCGGAATTTATGGCGCCAGTCGAGGGCTCCGCGCTGTGCTGTGGCACTGCAGTTGGCGTACATCCAGTCCATGCCTTTTTGGTCCACCAGGCGTATCAGGCTCTGGGTAAGTTCTTCCACTGTTTCATTGAAGGCCTCGGAGGGACTGTGTCCGTTGTCACGTAAAACTTTGTACTGGCCTTCAATAATGCCTGCCAGGGCCCCCATCAGAACACCCCGTTCTCCGGTCAGGTCGGAAAAAACTTCTTTTTCAAACGTTGTTGGGAACAGATAGCCTGAACCGATGGCAATTCCCAGCGCCAGCGCCCGTTCCTCGGCTTTTCCGGTGTAGTCCTGGAAAACAGCAAAACTGGAGTTGATCCCATGGCCGGCAAGGAAGTTGGTTCGGACACTGGCACCCGATCCTTTGGGGGCCACCAGTACCACGTCAATATTTTTCGGGGGAATTACACCCGTTTGTTCTTTGTAAGTAATGGAAAAACCGTGCGAGAAATAGAGGGCATCGCCTTCATTGAGGCAGGGTTCCAGCTTGGGCCATAATATGCGCTGGGCGGCGTCCGAAACCAGGTACTGAATGACCGTGCCCTTTTTGGCCGCTTCTTCCACCGGGAACAGGGTCTCGCCCGGGACAAACCCATCGCGGACAGCTTTATCCCAGTCCTCTTTAAATTCGGGCGCCTGCCCGATGATCACGTTGAACCCGTTGTCTTTCATGTTCAGGGCCTGGGCAGGTCCCTGGACACCATAGCCGATAATGGCTATGGTTTCATCTTTGAGCACTTCATGTGCTTTTTCCATTGGAAATTCCTTGCGGAGTACCACTCTTTCTTTAACTCCGCCAAAATCTATTTCTGCCATAATTAATAATTATTTTTATTTTATTAGCTTTTGTGCAAATTTATCAATTTTTCTTCACTATTCCTTCCGGTTTGCAATTCATTGCGGGTGCCGGGATGAATTTATTCCAGGCTTGCCAGCAAGGCATCCCTCTCTTTAAGAAATTCCGAGAGCCGCTCAATGGGATCCCGGGTGAGGGCCACTCTTCCGGAGCGGATGAACTGCATTACCTTGAATTTGTTGAGCTCCTCAAACAGGGCCTGGGTCTCTTCTTTGTGTCCTGTTTTTTCAATTACAGTGTATTCCCGGGTAATTTCCAGAATCCGGGCACCGGCTTTGCGCACCACTTTTTCGATCGTGTCATTTTCATAAAGGGCATCCGTAGGAACCTTGTAAAGGGCGATCTCCTGATAGATAATTTCCTCATTGGTGTGATAAAATGCCTTCATTACATCGATCTGTTTTTCGATCTGGCGGACGATTTTTACGATGAGGTCCGGGGTTGACTGAATAACAATGGTAAATTTATAGACTCCGGAGATAGCGGATTCCGAAACGGTCAGACTATCAATGTTGATTTTCCGCCGGGTAAATACAATGGCAATCCGGGTAAGCAACCCGATATGGTTTTCCGAATAGACGGTAATGTTATATTCCTGTTTCATCTTCAGTTAATTTGTTTTGATTTACTTTTTATTATCTGCTTCCTGTATCCTGCCGGGGATACATTCACCGCTGCATCTCCTTTTTATGGTTCGAGCATAATATCCGAAACCGATGCTCCGGCCGGAACCATGGGAAATACATTGTCTTCTTTCTCAATGACTACCTCCAGCAGGTAGGGCCCGTCGTAGGCGACCATTTTATCGATGCCGGCTTCCAGGTCATCCCGCACTTCCACTTTATGGCCTTCAATGCCGAATCCTTTGGCGATGGTTATAAAGTCCGGATTCTGAAGTTCGGTAAACGAGTATCGTTTTTCGAAAAACAGTTGTTGCCACTGGCGGACCATCCCCAGGAAGTTGTTGTTGAGAAGAATGATTTTTACCGGCAATTTGTTTTGCGCGATGGTTCCCAGTTCCTGGATCGTCATTTGGAATCCTCCGTCGCCAATAAATGCCACAACAGGCCGGTCGGGTTTCCCGATTTGTGCGCCCATGGCAGCCGGAAGGCCAAAACCCATCGTTCCCAGGCCTCCGGAGGTTACGTTGCTGCGGGGGTGTTTGAATTTAAAATACCGTGATGCAATCATCTGATGTTGGCCGACATCGGTAACCAGGATCGCCTCATGGTTGGTTTTATCACCGGCAAAGCGGACCGCTTCGCCCATGGTTAGCCCGGGTTTTTCCGGGAAGAGGTCCTTATGGATAATTTTTTCATTTTCAATGGCATCGCACTCCCTGAAACGGCCCAGCCATTGCTCATGCTTATTGGCTTTAACGCTTTCCGTAAGCATCTTCAGTATTTTTTTTGAATTCCCCAATACGGCCACATCGGCTTTAATGATCTTGTTAATTTCAGCCGGGTCAATCTCGAGGTGGATAACCTTTGCGTTTTTGGCGTACTCACTGACTTTTCCCGTCACCCGGTCATCGAAGCGCATGCCCACGGCAATTATGATATCCGCCTCGTTTGTCAGCAGGTTGGGACCGTAATTTCCGTGCATTCCGAGCATGCCCACGTTAAGGGGGTGGTCGGTGGGCAGGGCAGACAATCCCAGCAAGGTCCAGGCAGCAGGGATTCCGGTTTTTTCCACGAATTGCCGGAGTTCCTCTTCTGCTTTGCCGATAATTACTCCCTGTCCAAATAGGAGCAGTGGTTTTTCGGCCTTGTCGATGAGGGCTGCGGCCTCGCTGACCCGGAAGGGGTCCACCGGATGTTCCGGAAGATAACTTCTGATTTTCCGGCATTTTTTGTACTCAAAGTCCAGCTCGCCGAACTGGGCATCTTTGGTGAGGTCGATCAATACGGGCCCGGGGCGTCCGGAGCTGGCAATATAGAATGCCTGGGCAATGGTTTCAGGAATTTCCTCAGCCGATGTGATCTGGTAATTCCATTTGGTTACCGGCATAGAAATGCCCACAACATCCGATTCCTGGAAGGCGTCTGTTCCCAGGAGGGGAGAAGTAACCTGCCCGATTATGCAGACCAGGGGAACCGAGTCGAGCATGGCATTGGCAATACCCGTGATCAGATTTGTTGCCCCCGGCCCGGAGGTAGCAAAACAAACCCCGGTTTTTCCGGTGACACGTGCATAACCATCGGCAGCATGCACTGCCCCCTGTTCATGGCGGGTCAGGATATGCTTTACATTGTCGTGGTGATCATAAAGGGCATCATAAACGGGCATGATGGCCCCTCCGGGGTATCCGAAAATGGTGTCAACCCCTTCTTCCAGTAAGGATTGAATTACGGCTTGTGAACCGGTCATTTTTTTCTTTGTCATACGTGATATTTTTTAGTTAATTTTCCCGATTAATCAATCAAACGAATGGCTCCTTTGTCGGCAGAAGAGACGAATCTGGCATAAGCTTTCAGTGCTTTCGAGACCGTTCTATTCCGCTGAGAAGGCCTGAAGGCTGCTTTTCCTTTGGCTTCCTCTTTTTTTCTGCGTTCTGTGAGTTCCTCCTCCGGGATGCGGAGTTGGATCGAACGGTTGGCAATGTCGATCTCAATTTTATCGTTGTTCTGGATAAGCCCGATGGCGCCTCCGGCTCCTGCTTCAGGCGAGACATGTCCGATGGAGAGGCCGGAGGTGCCTCCGGAAAAGCGGCCATCGGTAATCAAGGCACAGTCCTTGTCGAGTTGCATGGATTTCAGGTAAGAGGTGGGGTAGAGCATCTCCTGCATCCCGGGGCCTCCTTTCGGGCCTTCGTACCGGATGACCACGACATCGCCTTTCTGAACGGTGTCCCCCAGGATGCCGTTAACGGCCTCTTCCTGGCAATCAAAAACTTTAGCTGTTCCGGTAAAATGAAGGATGGAAGAATCCACTCCTGCCGTCTTAACAATGCATCCGTTTTCGGCAATGTTCCCGTAAAGAACTGCCAG
>JAGYMR010000110.1 GCA_018400515.1 Tangfeifania sp. | reverse complement strand
TCCTCTTTCGGGGCTGTAAAGGGATGGTGCATGGCATAAAACCGGTTGGTCTCCGGGTCCCATTCCAGCAAGGGAAAATCGATGACCCACAAGGGACGGAAAACACCCTCCTTGCGGAGTCCCAGGCGATTGCCCATCTCCAGCCGGAGTTGCCCCAGGGCTTCCAGGGTGGAAGCTTTTTCTCCCGAAAGGAGCAGCAGCAGATCCCCGGGCGCTGCCTGCATCTTTTCTGCCCACAGGAGGAGGTCTTCCTGTGAATAAAACTTGTCAACCGGGGATTTAAAACTGCCGTCCTGATTCCATTTCACATAGACCAATCCCTTGGCACCCACCTGCGGGCGTTTAACCCAGTTTGTCAGCTCATCAAGCTGTTTGCGCGAATAACCGGCTGCTCCCGGGGCACAAACGGCACCAATGTATCCGGCCGAATCAAACACTTTAAACCCTTTTCCTCTGACCGTTTCCGACAGATCAGAAATGAGCATTTTAAACCGGAGGTCCGGTTTATCCGTTCCATATTTTTCCATGGCTTCGGAATAGGGTAACGTCGGAAACGCATCCACCTCCACATTCAATACCTCTTTGAACATATGGCGAGTTAACCCTTCAAAGGTTTTCAGAACGTCATTCTGCTCTGCAAATGACATTTCACAGTCGATTTGTGTGAATTCCGGCTGGCGGTCGGCCCGGAGGTCTTCATCGCGAAAACATTTTACAATTTGGTAGTATTTATCAAACCCGGCGACCATTAGCAGCTGTTTAAATACCTGGGGGGATTGGGGAAGGGCATAAAATTCCCCTGCATTCATCCGGGAGGGGACAACAAAATCGCGGGCGCCTTCCGGCGTTGATTTGATCAATACGGGTGTTTCTGTTTCAATGAAATCGCGATTATTAAGGTAACTCCGGACGGCATGGGCCATTCTTGCCCGCAGCTCCAGGTTTTTCCGGACATTTTCCCTCCTTAAGTCCAGGTAGCGGTATTTCATGCGGAGTTCATCCCCTCCGTCGGTCTGTTCCTGAATAGTGAACGGAGGCACCTCCGAAGGGCTCAGTATTTTCAGGCCTGTGAGCTCTATTTCAATATCGCCGGTGGGTATTTTGGGGTTTTTGCTTGAGCGTTCACGTACAACTCCTGTTGCCTGGATGACAAATTCCCGGCCCAGTTTTTCTATGCCATCCATCACCTGACGGGAGCTATTCTCCGTGGTTACCAACTGGGTTATTCCATAGCGGTCACGTAAATCGATAAAGTTCATAGCCCCCAGGTCCCTGACCCGTTGTACCCAGCCGGCGAGTGTAACCTGTTGACCAATGTTCCCGGATCGTAATTCTCCACACGTATTTGTTCTGTACATGGTGCCTTTTTTTTAATTTGATTGCGAAAATAAGAAGATTTTAGCAATTTCACAGGCGAATTGATTTTATCGGGGAAGATTCCTTTTTTTATGCTATTTTTCTGCCATGATGATTGAACCGTTTGATGATGTCTATTTTATGAAAAAAGCATTTGCCGAGGCGGTACGTGCTTTTGATAAGGGAGAAGTCCCCGTTGGGGCCGTGGTGGTAACTCAGAATAAAATTATTGCCCGGGCCCATAATTTATCGGAGACACTCAATGATGTTACTGCCCATGCCGAAATGCAGGCCATTACAGCAGCTGCTAATTTATTAGGAGGCAAATACCTGGATGATTGTACGTTGTATGTAACACTTGAACCTTGTGTGATGTGCGCCGGGGCCTTAAACTGGGCCCAGATGGGCAGCGTTATTTTTGGAGCCAGCGATCCCAAAAGGGGGTACCGGAATTACTCGGAAAAGATCTTTCACCCTAAAACAAAGGTTGCCGGGGGGGTACTTCAAAATGAATGCGCCGAGTTGCTTCAGGAATTTTTCCGGCAACGAAGGTAGGGGTCTCATTTCTGTCCGGGACCATGAAGCCTGGCTTAAACAGCGCTATCTTTCTTCCGTAATTTCGAAACCCGTTTTTTCCAAATCTTTCCAAAAACCGGGATAGGACTTGGTTACGACTTCCGGGCTGTTGATTTTAAGGGGAACCCCTGTCAGGGCGAAGGGGGAAAACGCCATTGCCATCCGGTGGTCGTTGTAGGTATTGATGACCGGGATGTTTTTTTTACCCGAAGGATCAATTTTTCCATCCCACGCCAGTTCTCCCGCGGCGGGTTCATGAAGGGATGCACCAAATTTGGCAAGTTCATTCTGCAGGGCGGATATCCGGTCCGTCTCTTTTATTTTTAAGGTGCGCAGCCCCGAAAAGTGAAAAGGAATCTTCGCTGCTACACACAGGCAGGCAAAGGTTTGAGCAACATCCGGATTTTCGACAAAGTTTAGTTCCAGTTGCGGGGGTTGTGTTCCTGAAGCTTTGGACAGTAAAACTCCTTTTTCCTGTTGAACAGATTCGATGCCAAACAGCTGGAACCAGCCGGCAAGGACGGAATCCCCCTGAAGGCTGTTCATGGTCAGGTTTTCGAGAAAAACCTCCCCCTGCTCCGCCAGGGCAAGGATTTGGTACCAGTAGGATGCGGCTGACCAGTCGGCCTCCACCGAAAAATCGGCCGGAAGGTAATTTTGTTCCGGAACATGGATGACATTTTCTTTCCAATGGTTCCGGATGCCGAATTTTTCCATCAGTTTGAGCGTGAGTTGAATGTAGGAACGGGATGCGATCGCTCCCCGAAGGTTCAGGGTAAGCCCGTTTTCCAGCGTTGGAGCGATCATCAACAGGGCTGAAATATATTGGCTGGAAACACTCCCGTCGAGCTCAAGAACTTTTCCTTTAAGATGGGAACCAAAGATCCTCAGCGGGGGAAAGCCTTCCTTTTCGGTATATTCAATCCTGGCCCCTAGCTGGTTCAGTGCATCTACCAAAATTTTTATCGGGCGCTCTTTCATTCGCTGTGAACCAGTAATCTCCCATTCCCCCACGATTTTGGACAAAAAAGCGGTAAGAAACCGCATGGCCGTCCCGGCATGGCCAATATTAAATCTGTGTTTGTTCGAAAAGAGGGCCTCTTGTAACGTGCGGGTATCATCGCTGTCAGATAAATTTCGAACCGGGAAAGGACTGTGACTTAAAGCATTGATAATGAGCACGCGGTTGCTGATGCTTTTGGATGCCGGCAGATGAATGCTGCCTGAAATTGATCTATTCTGTTTTGAAATAAGGTAGTTCATTTTTTCCATTTTTTATGATCCTCCCTGAATCTGTTCCGGACGCCCTTTTAGCGCAGGAAAGGGGGTGTTCTCCGGAAAATATTATTGACAGAGGGAGCGGAAATACCCGAGGGCTTCGAAAATGATCTCTTTTTCACAGTTCTGATTGATCTCGATCTGTCCGGGTTCCCGGAGAAGGGTGAAATTGATCCTCCCCCCTTCGTTTTTTTTGTCGTGCGTCATCCATTCATAAAGCTGTTCAATCGCCTCCTTTTCAATCCTGAACTGCCCGAAAATTTTCAGAAGCCAACGGCTGATGGCCTCGCACTCCCCCGGGTCAAATCCACATTTTTTCACCGACAAATACAGTTCCGGGATCATACCCCATGCAACTGCATAGCCGTGTAGCACCGGACGGTTTTGTTTGAATGAAAGGCTTTCCAGTGCATGTCCGACCGTATGTCCAAAATTCAGGGCTTTGCGGATATTTTTTTCAAAAGGATCGTTTTGCACGAAGAATTTTTTCACTTCCACCGAATGGCTGATAATTTCCTGCAACCGGTGGTAATCTATTTCTTCAAAAGAGAAGGTTTTTATCTCTTTCAGGTGGGCGGGGTCTTTTATCAATCCGTGTTTGATCATTTCAGCAACTCCCGAAAACAGGTTTTTCCGGTCAAGGGTTTTCAGGAAATTGCTGTTAATAATGACAGCTAATGGTTCCCTGAATGTTCCGACTTCGTTTTTAAGCCCGGAAAAATTGATCCCGGTTTTGCCGCCCACCGATGCATCTACCTGGGAAAGGAGGGTGGTGGGAATGTTAATGAAATCGATCCCCCTTTTGAAGGTGGAGGCGGCAAATCCTGCCAGATCAGTAAGCATGCCTCCGCCCATGTTAATTAAGAGGGAATTACGATCCGCCCCCTTGGCCGACAGAAATTCCCAGATCTTTGCAACCGATTCCAGCTTTTTGTTTCCTTCCCCGGATGGGATAATGATTTTTTGAATGGCCACGGATTCCAAAAAAGAGGATAATCCGGCTCCCCACAAACGGTCTACATTGTCTTCGGTGACAAGAAAAACCTTGCGGGAGCCATCGGTTTCAATCCATTCCCGGAGTACTTTTTCCGGCGTATGTGAAAAAATAATTTTGGAAGAAATGTTTGAATTTCTCATGGTTACTTCTAAATTGCGGTAAAGTTACAATAAATTTATTTTGTGAATTCCGAAATCCGGGCCTCTCCCGTTTTTTGGAAAAAATTTTTCAGAAAATGACCCTTGAAAATAGAAGGAAAGTCGTATTTTTAAAACGCTTGTTTTTTTTGGTGAGCCTTTTCATAGCCCTTGGAGCACTTGCACTTTTTCTTGTCGATCTGACACTTTATGCCATTGGGATGGCAGGTGTTTTTGCTCTATGGTTTTTGTTTTTTCAAGTGGCCGATTATCAGTACATAGAATTTACGGACGCGAACAATAAGATCCTTCTTCGCTATTTTAAAGCTGTACGGTTTGGAAAAACGGAATACAATGCCATTGAATTTCCACAGCAGATCTTATACAATGTTCGCTTTGATGATTCACTGTTTGGGAAAATGACAGATCTGACCCTGATTATAAAAACGCGGCGGGGCGTTGCAGAGTATCCCTCGGTTAGTTTGACGGCTTTATCGAAGGAAGAGAGGAAAAAGATACAGGAAGCCCTGAATAAAACATTGGGATTATAAAAAATCTTTCACCGCATCAGATGAAACGCCCACCAATGATTTTTTGACTCACAGGCACATGATTATAATTCTCATGGAGGTTCCATGTGTTACCTGGGAAAATATTCAATATAAAACACATGCAAAATGATCTTCTTCACAAGATAGCACTCTCTTTGATTCCGGGCATCGGAGGTGTACTGGCGCGCAATCTGCTCGCATACACAGGAAGTGCCGGAGATATTTTCTCCCGGTCGTTTCATTCGCTTGTCAGTATTCCGGGTATCGGTGCCGCAACTGCACGGCGCATCAAAGACAAGGAGGTTTTTGACAGGGCAGAAAAAGAGCTTGCGTTTATTAAAAAATATGGAATTTCGGTTCATTTTTTTACGGACAGCGGTTATCCGCGAAGGCTGAAGAATTGTGTGGATGCCCCGGTGGTGTTTTATTCCAAAGGTCAGGTGAATCTGGATGAGCAACGGGTGGTAAGTATCGTTGGCACCCGGAATGCCACGGATTACGGGGAAACGGTTTGTGAGCAACTTATCCGGGAGTTTTCCGAACGGAATTACCCCGTATTGGTCGTGAGTGGCCTTGCATACGGGATCGATGTCCATGCTCACCGGTCGGCCCTCCATCATGGGATCCCCACGGTCGGTGTACTGGGGCATGGGCTTGATAAGATCTATCCGTCACTCCATGCTGAAACGGCCCGGAAAATGTTAAAAAATGGCGGGCTGGTGACCGATTTTCCGAGTGGAACAAAAATTGACCCTGCCAATTTTATCCGGCGCAACCGCATCATTGCAGGACTGGCCGATGTCACTATTGTGATTGAATCGGCAGAAAAGGGGGGAGCACTGATCACGGCAGACATTGCCTCTTCCTATAATCGCGATGTATTTGCTTTTCCCGGCCGGGCCACGGATATTTATTCCAAAGGGTGCAACCGGCTCATTCGCCGGAACGGTGCAGGCCTTATTCAGGATATAGAAGACCTGGAGTATTTTATGGGGTGGGAGGCAATAAATAAAAAAGAGCAAACGGTGGAACTTCCCCTCTTTTCCGGCTTATCACCTGAGGAGGAGCAAGTGGTGGCCCTGCTGCAAAGCGAAGGAACCCTCTTTATTGATCAGATCTCATCAAAACTGGAAATGCCCGGCAGCAAAGTGACTCCATTGCTTTTAAATCTGGAATTTAAGAATGTATTGACAGCCCTTCCCGGAAATATGTATAAGATCCGGTAATCGCCGGGTTTTGTTATTTTTGCAATTTGGGAAGGGCAGGCCGGGAAAAGGGCAATAAGTTTCTTGGGTCCCGGCAAATTTAAAAAAATGAAACTGAATTTTCGTGAAGAAAACATTTGAAGATCTGAAAATAGCGAAATCTTTGTTGAAATCGCTTGATGCTATGGGGTTCAGGGAGCCTACACCCATCCAGCAGCAGGCGATTCCGCGAATTAACTCCGGGGTTAACTTTGTTGGCATAGCACAAACCGGTACGGGAAAAACTGCTGCTTACCTGTTACCTTTGCTCTCCAAATTGAGGAAACCGGAAGGGAATGATCCCCGGCTGGTTGTGTTGGTTCCCACCCGCGAGCTTTCGATCCAGGTGGGTGAGGATGTAGAGGCGTTTACTGCCTGGTCGGAGTTGCGGTATGCTGCGGTTTTCGGAGGAATTGGATGGACCCGTCATGCCGAACAGATTGCCCCCGGAATCGATGTTTTGGTGGCGACACCGGGCCGCTTGCATGATTTGTATGCCGAAGGTGTCCTTTCCCTGAAAAAGGTGAAATATCTTGTTATCGACGAAGCCGACCGGATGCTGGATATGGGATTTTTACCCCAGTTAAAGCAGCTATTCGGGATACTCCCCTCCCGTAGACAGAATGTCCTTTTTTCCGCTACCTTTTCCGGACGGGTTGAACAGCTTTGTGAAGAATTTCTCGATTTTTATGAAAAAACGGAAGCAGCTCCTCCTGCAACTCCGGTCAAACAGGTTGAACAAGTGGCATACCGGGTTCCCAATTACCGGACAAAATTAAGTGTTCTGAATCATTTTCTGGCCGACGGGGAGCGGTTTAGCCGGGTCATTGTTTTTGTGAAAACAAAAGCATATGCCGACGGGGTTTATAAGTTCATGAAGCGAAAGACGGAGGGGGCCATTCGTTTGCTGCACTCAAATAAGGGACAGAATACCCGGATCAATGCCATACAGGCTTTCAAGGGCGGAGAGGTCAGGATTCTTGTCACAACCGATGTTTCTGCCCGTGGCATCGATGTCAGTCAGGTGAGCCATGTCATCAATTTTGATGTGCCGGTCCGTCACGAGGATTATGTCCACCGCATCGGCCGGACAGCCCGGGCAGGATCTCAGGGCCAGGCGATAAGCCTGGTCGGTCCCGCTGAAGAGTGGCACTGGAAAAGGATCGGAAAACTGATCCGGATGGAAATTCCCCTGGAGGAAATTCCTGCAGCGGTAGAGGTGTTTGATACACCGTTCGATGAACGGCAACAGCAGCTGCGTGAGATTGATGACCAGCGGAAAATGGATGATCCGGGGTTCCGGGGGGCTTTTCACCAACGGAGAAAGAAAAAAAGACCTCAAAAGCAGTACGCCGATCGTTTTCAACGGTCCAAAAAACGTCAAAAGAAACGAAAAAACCGGCGGGGCTGATTTTTTAAAGCGGCAGGGATTTATCCAGCTTTTTGAAAAGTTGTTGTTTGCTTTGCTGAAGATGGCTGTAAGTGGATTTTTTAAATACTTTTAACTTAATGATGCGCCACCTGCCGAGGGTTTTCCGGGAGAGGATGTACCATTTGAATGCCGCCTTCCCTGCAAAAGGCAAACTGATCAAAAAGATGATTTTCACCCCCCATAATCCAGGCAAAAGAAACGCCAAAGCCAGGAATTCAATGAGGTAGAATAACGGAAATGCCAGAATGCCTGCACCAAAAAAGAAGGTACTCCAAAAAGAGACATCTTTTACTTTTTTCCGAATCACCCGGTCGATGAGAAAAAACGGGAGGGCATTCAGTAAGAACCCATAGAAAAACAGCGGAAGCCCCAACAGTAAAAAAAGGCTGTTTATGACCAACTTTCCCAAATGCTTCTGTTCTTTTACAATCAGCCAGCTACGGAGTTTGTGTTGGTATATCTCCGAGTACAATGCATCTGCCAGGCGAACGATGTTTTCTGTCTCCTCCGGGTTTTCCGTTTCCATTTGATCCAGTTTTTCCGCCAGTAACTGGTCCGATCGAAAAAGATTCAGCACAGAAAAAGCCTTGTTCTGTCTCTTAAGGAAATGGCCTCCGTACAACTCCCGGATTTTTTCAAAAGCTTCATAGTATTTTTTTGTTTTAAAATGGAGGATCAGGGGCAGAATCGATTCGTGTATTTTTTCCTTTAAACGAATGGTTGCCTCATTCGGTTTCTCCAGGTATTGGTGGTAATAATCTTTAACGGGTATGGGTGAACCAAAATTCACAATCACTGTCCGGTTAAATTTCCAGTAATGACTGTAATAGATCCCGGTGGGGATAATTTGAATGTCGAGCGGCTGTTTTGCTTTTTCTTCAGCCATGAAAACAATGCGGGCCACAGCCTTTTTATGGGGCAGCATTTGTCTTTTGGGCGAGTGCGCTGCCTCGGGAAACAGGGCCAGTGCAAAATTTTTCTCCAGAACTTTGATGGAATCAGAAAACGTCTGTTCATTTTTCTGAAGGTTTTCTTTCCCGTCGCGAAGACGGTAAACCGGCATAATTTTTAAAAATCGCAGGATGGTATCGACCACCTTCGATGTCCCGAAAATATCGGCCCTGGCGAGCCAAACCGGTTGAAAACGTGTGTTTAATAATA
>JAGYMR010000011.1 GCA_018400515.1 Tangfeifania sp. | reverse complement strand
GTGATCAGTCCCATGGCAATCCCGGATACCGGTCTTTTCATTTTGATCCCGGTATCGAGCATTCCCATTGTTCCGGCACAGACTGTAGCCATGGATGAGGATCCGTTGGACTCCAGGATATCAGAGACGATGCGGATGATGTAGGGGAAATCCTTGGGAATCATTTTTTTCAGTGCACGGTGGGCCAGATTTCCATGTCCGACCTCGCGGCGGCTTACGCCCCGGGGAGTCCGGGCTTCGCCCACGCAAAACGGGGGAAAATTGTAGTGAAGCAGGAATTGTTCTTTCCCCTGTACCGTCACATTATCGATGATCTTTTCATCCATTTTGGTTCCCAGCGTTACCGACGTCAGTGATTGGGTCTCCCCCCGGGTAAAGAGTGCCGAACCATGGGCGCCGGGCAGGTAATCCACTTCGCCCCAGATAGGCCTGATCTGATCGGTTGCGCGGCCATCCAGGCGAAAGCTTTCGTCCAGGATCATCCGGCGCATGGCCTCTTTTTCCACATCATGAAAATACCTTTTGATCAATATTTCCTGAAGTTCAAAATCCATCTCTTCGTTTTCGGCATTGGCCTCCAGGTATGCTTCGATGTATTCATCGCGTATTTTATCAAAGGAGTCCATGCGTTCCTGTTTGTCTGTGATCTGCTGCCGGGCAAGATCGTAACATTTTTGGTACAGGTCGGACTTCACTTTTTCACGGAGCTCTTCGTCGTTTATCTCATGGGAATATTCCCTTTTAACAACGCCGAGTTCTTTCGCCAGTTCTTCCTGCACTTTGCAGTGCTTTTTTATTTCATCGTGCGCAAACTTGATGGCTTCGAGCATCTCCTCTTCAGACACTTCATCCATCTCCCCCTCCACCATCATGATGTTATCGTAGGAGGCGCCGACAATGATGTCGATGTCCGATTCCTCCAGCTGCGGGTAGGTGGGGTTGATGACAAATTCCCCGTTGATCCTTCCGACCCGCACCTCGGAGATGGGTGTTTCAAAAGGAACATCAGAGACGGCAATAGCTGCCGAAGCGGCAAGGCCCGTCAGTGCATCGGGCAAGTCTTCCTTGCTGGCCGAAATCAGCGATATCATCACCGCGGTTTCTGCATGATAATCTTCGGGGAACAGCGGACGCAATACCCGGTCGACCAGGCGTGCGGTTAAGATCTCATCGTCACTCGGACGTCCCTCCCGTTTCAGAAACCCCCCCGGGAAACGGCCGGCAGCCGAAAATTTTTCGCGATAATCAACGGTCAGGGGCATGAAATCAACGTTCTCTTTTGCTTCTTTTGCGGAGACAACGGTCCCCAGCACCATGGTTTCACCCATTCGAACGACCACCGACCCATCGGCCTGCTTGGCCACTTTGCCGGTTTCTATGGTAATCGTCCTGCCATCGGCAAGGTCGATTGTTTTTACTGTTGCATTTACCATACTAAAAATAAAATCAAAAAATTAATAAATTACAATGGGTGGTGAGGTTTTGCAATATAAAAAAAGAAAGGCAAGCAGCATGCTGTTGCCTTTCCGATCAATTATTTACGCAATTTCAGTTTGCCAAGGATTGCGCGGTACCTTTCAATGTCTTTTTCTTTCAGATAATCAAGCAGCCTGCGCCTTTTTCCCACCAGTTTAATCAATGCCCGGCGGGTGTTTAAATCTTTTTTGTTCTTTTTCATGTGCCCGGTCAGATGGTTAATACGGTGCGTGAATAATGCGATCTGGCCTTCGGCACTTCCGGTGTCTTTTTCGTCATTGCCGTATTGGGCAAAGATTTCCTGCTTTTTTTCTTGTGATAAATACATTTTTTAAAATTTAAATTTTACCATGTTTAAACCGCAGCATCGCTTTCAATAACAACGGTTTAAAATTACAGGCTGCAAAAGTAGCTAAAAGTTTTTGTTTTTCAAACTTCTTTTTATTAGTGATCAGAACCCTGATTTCCATCAGAGCCTAAGGGTTATTTTTTCCCTAAGGGTTACTTCTTCAGACCTGTTACAATTGCAGAAAGGCCTCCTTTATCTCGTCAAAGGTATTGTCGCTGACGCGGCAGAGGGGGGAACGCAATTCATTTTGAATGACCCCCTGGATGTTGAGCAGCGCTTTAATTCCGGCGGGATTGCCCTCTTTAAAAAGCAAGCCTGTTAACCGGTGCAGTTCGAGGTGAATTTTCCGGGCTTCCCTGAAATTTTCCGCCTGTGCCGAATGGATCATTTTACTGAGTTTCCCAGGGAGCGCATTGGCAATCACTGAAATAACGCCGCGGCCTCCAACCGACATAATGGGCAGGGCCATTGGATCATCTCCCGACAATACGGAAAAATGATCCGGGGTTCCCTCAACGATCCGGGTGATCTGGGAAAGATCACCGGAAGCTTCTTTTACAGCCACCATTTTTTCTGAAGTACCGGCAAGCCGGATAACGGTTTCCGCTTCGAGGTTCACCCCCGTGCGGGATGGGACATTGTAAAGGATGATGGGTACGGGGCTCTCTTTGGCGATTGCGGAATAATGGCTGAGCATCCCTTCCTGCGAAGGTTTGTTGTAGTAAGGGGTAACGATCAGCAACCCGTCAACCAGGGAGAAATCAAATTTATGGATTTGCTTGATGATTTTCCGGGTGTCGTTTCCGCCCATGCCAACTACCAGGGGAAGATTTTTCTTTTTTTCTTTTACAAACTTTACTACTTCCTCTTTTTCCCGGGCAGTCAGGGTGGGGGTTTCAGCTGTGGTCCCCAGCGCAACAAGGTAGTCGGTTCCCTCCTGCACCTGATTTTCGATCACTTTTGCGAAGGAGTCGAAATCAATGGTGTTATTTTCAGTAAATGGCGTAACAAGGGCGACGCCTGCACCTGTAAATTGTTGATTCATAATTATGCTTTTTTATTTAATTGTCGCAGATAAAAAATTTGCTGTTCGGCAAGGTATAATGCATCCTGCTCTTCGGAAATTTTGATGGTCAGATCGAAATAATTCTGGTCGTAAGCCGACCCGCCAATTTTAAAACGGGCATGACTGAGGGCTGTCAGGGAGTCGAGTTCCAGGGTCTGTTCCAGCGCTAAGTTAAAAAGCAGGTCGAATTCCATTTGGATAAAATCTTCAGCAATGCCGCTTTTGGGAAGCCCAAGCCAGTTAAAATCCTTTGGGGAGATGGCACTGGAACCGGAAGAAAGGAAGCTTCCTCCCGGGCAGATGCAGAGATTCCGGAAGATGACCCCGGAATGGATAAACTGATCGTGAAGGTAATGGAACGCTTTCTCCTGTTCGGGTTGCCAGAGGACCCCCACTTTGCCGAGGTTTTTCATATCAGGAACCTTCACCTGGCGGTTCATCCGTGATGCTTTTTTTTCAAGTGTGTATTGTGCAAATTTCTCTTTTAGCTTCATTAAGATTGATTGGTGAAAAATGCATAGACCAACTTTTTTGATCATTGAAGGCACAAAGTTAATGAATTGACACCGAAAATCATCAAAAAACTTCATCTCCGATCATCTGAAGGAACTCTTCTTCAGAAATAACCGGGATGTTATGTTTCCTGGCTTTCTCCCTTTTGCCCGGACCCATATTTTCTCCTGCCAGCAGGTGGGTGGTTTTCCCGGAAACAGAACCTGTATTTTTCCCTCCGTTTTGTTCGATCAGTTTTTTGAGCTCCTCGCGGGAATGTTTGTGGAAGGTTCCGGAGATCACAATGTTAAACCCTTCCAGCTTGCCGGTGCTTTTCTCAGGAGTTTCTTCTCCCGTTTCAAAGCGGAGCCCTTCTGCTTTAAGGAATTCAATCATTTCGATGTGTTCCGGCTGGGAAAAAAAATCAACAATGCTTCCGGCGATTTTTTCGCCGATCTCATCGATTTCTTCCAGTTCCTCTTTTGTTTTTTTCCGGATGTTATCGATGGAATGCAGTTTCCGGGCGAGTGTTTTGGCAACGGTTTCTCCTACATATCTGATGCCCAGAGCATAGAGCACTTTTTCAAAAGGAGCCTCTTTGGATGCTTCCAGTCCGTTTAAAATACGGCGGGCCGATTTTTCTCCGAGCCGTTCAAGTACGGCCAGTTTCTCTTTTTCGAGGCGGTAAAGATCGGCAATGCCTTTAGCCATCCCTTTATTGTAAAGTAATTCAATGGTTTCGGGGCCCAGGCCGTCGATATCCATTGCTTTCCGGCTTACAAAATGTTCCATTTTTCCCTTGATTTGGGGAGGACACCCCACTTCGTTGGGACAATAAAAGGCCGCTTCTCCCGCTTTTTGAACCAGGGGCGTCCCGCATTCAGGGCATTTTTCGATGAATGTGACCGGCGGGGTGCCGGCAGGTCTTTTTGTGGGATCAACCCCGGTAATTTTGGGTATGATTTCCCCGCCTTTCTCAACAAAAACCGTGTCGTTCAGGTGGAGGTCCAGTTTTTTTATAATAGCTGCATTGTGCAGCGAAGCCCGTTTAACCAGGGTGCCGGCAATAAGCACGGGATCGAGATTGGCCACAGGGGTAACAGCGCCTGTTCTTCCCACCTGGTAGGTCACCGAACGGAGCACCGTGGCAGCATTTTCGGCTTTGAACTTGTAGGCAATGGCCCACCGGGGCGATTTTGCCGTGAAACCCAGTTCTTTCTGTAATTGGTGGGAGTTAACCTTGATCACTACACCATCGGTTCCAACAGGTATTTTGTGGCGCTCCAGGTTCCATTTCCGGATGTAGGCAAAAACATCCTCCAGGCTGTTACATACCTGTGTTGCTTCAGATACTTTAAAACCCCATTCCCTGGCCTTTTGCAAATTTTGGTAATGGTCCGCCGCAGGCAGGTTTTCCCCCATCACCGAAAAAAAATAGGCATCCAGCTTCCGGTCGGCTACAATGGCAGGATTTTGCATTTTTAAACTCCCCGCAGCTGCATTGCGCGGATTGGCAAAAAGGGGTTCCCCGGCCGCTTTTCGTTTTTGATTCAATGCTTCAAAAACTCCGAAAGGCATCACAATCTCTCCCCGGATCTCCACACTCCCGGGATAATCGTCTCCCCGCAACGTAAGCGGAATGGAACGGATGGTGCGTACATTGGCCGTAATTTCATCCCCCTTTACCCCGTCCCCCCGGGTCACGGCCCGGATAAGTTTTCCCTTTTCATACAGCAGGCTGATCGAGGAGCCGTCGAATTTCAATTCACAAACATATTTGAAATCCTGATGAATCCGTTTTCTTATCCGCGCGTCAAAATCCCGGACCTCCCCTTCGGAATAAGCATTTGAAAGCGATAACATCGGATAACGGTGTTCCACCTGCTCAAACGCTTTGGTGATATCGCTTCCTACCCGCTGGGTTGGGGAATTGGGATCTGAAAATTCAGGATGTTGGGCTTCCAGTTTTTCCAGCTCCCGGAGCTTCATGTCAAATGCATAATCGCTGATCTCCGGCCGGGCAAGTACGTAATATTTATAGTTGTGGTCATTGATCTCCTTCCGGAGTTTCTGTATTTTCTGACGGGCCTCCTGGTTTTCCATGTTTTTTCTTCCTGTTTTTTGTCTGGTGAACGAATATACAAATCTTCTGAAATTATGGACCTGGAAGGGACCAATGTTCTTATTTTTTTTTACCTTCTTTTTCGTATGTTTGCTTAAGCAAAGTTGCTTTTTTTAAAAAGATACCATGATTATCTGAGTCAGAATTGAATTGTTAACTTTCCTTTTCAAAAGGAGTCATGAAACAACCATTGGATTCTGTTTCATTCGTTTATTATTTTGGTTTTCGATCGCCCCCGCTATATAATGATCCAACTTTGTGGCCATAATTCGTTATGCTTGTTTCATTTTAAAACCTTATACCAATGAAAAAATTTTTCTTATTAGCTGTTTTTGTTTTCCTGTTGATGCCCCTGGTTAAAGCCCAGAATCCTTACAAAGCTTTTGAGGGGATGTGGACCCTCGATATTGAAGGGGGCTCTGTGGGATGGCTTCATGTGTTTAAAAACGGGGATTTTCTCGATGCCCGGTTGCTTTGGCGTGGCGGCAGCGTTACGCCGGTGGCGCATGTGTTTATCATGGATGAAAATAACATGCTGGTTTCCCGTGCCCGGGAAGTAACCCGGACCGGCAGCAACGGGAATGAACGGAGTATGATCATTCCCCACCTTTTTAAGGTCTCAAAAAGCGGAGAAAAACTGGATGGTGTTTCCATTTCCCCTTCGCATGATGGCATCGGTGCATCAAAATTGCCTTTTACGGGTTGGAAGCTTCCCGATGTGCCCCCGGCACCGGACCTTTCAAAGGTGAAGTACGGGGAACCGGTGGAACTGTTCAACGGGAAGGATCTTTCCGGCTGGCGGTTGATCAATCCGGGCCGACCCAATGGATTTAAAGTGGTGGATGGTGTACTGGTGAATGATCCCGTTCAAAAAGCGGGCGAACACATTTATTACGGCAATCTTCGGACCGAGCAGGAATTTAAGGATTTTAACCTGAAGCTGGAGGTGAACATTCCCGAGGGAAGCAACAGCGGGGTTTATTTGCGAGGGATGTATGAGATACAGGTGGTCGACTCTTATGGTAAGGAGCTGGATTCCCACAATATGGGAGCTTTGTATAGCAGAATTAAACCAGAGGTGGCTGCAGAAAAGCCCGCAGGAGAATGGCAGTCGATGGACATTACGCTTTGTGACCGGCATATCACGGTGGTGCTGAACGGGACGACCATCATTGACAATCAACCTGCCTACGGTCCCACCGGAGGAGCCATTATTGCCGATGTTTTCAAACCCGGCCCCATTTACCTCCAGGGAGACCACGGAAAAGTGTTATACAGGAACCTGGTGCTGAGACCCATTGTGGAGTAACCCGGATAAAGGAGTTGCAGGTATCATCCTGGCAGGGTAGTACAAAAAAAGGGGGGAGCGGTGAGAGCGGCTGAAAAAAGAAGCCGGGGACCATTTAATGCATATGATAATGGCCTTCCGGACTAATCCATCGTAAATTTCACCCCTGTCAGCTCCTCTGAAACCTCCCACAACTTCCGGGCATCTTCCGGGTTGTGTGAAGTCCCGTTTGATTTCACTTTAACCGGATAGCCTTTCAATTCGTTAAAACCCGATGGCCCGTAGTATTCACCTCCCTGAACTTCCGGATCCACCGAGGCCCGGATTTGTGGTAAGGCCCCCATTTCCCCATCCTGGGAGATGGCTTTAAACAGGGGACGGACCATCCGGAAGTACCACTTATCATCGAGGTGCCGGAAGAGCTCGGTTTGCGAAACGCCGGGATGTGCGGCCACCGCTTTGCTATCGGTTTGATGGGCTTCAAAAAAGCGCTGCAGTTCATACGTAAAGAGCAAATTGGCCAGTTTCGAACGGCTGTAGGCTTTCATGGGTGAATAGCCTTTCCCGTTCTCAAAGAGCAGGTTGCTGAAATCCATTTTTCCCTGCCTGTGCGCCATGCTGCTCACATTTACCACCCGCGAACCGGGAGTTTCCTGAAGGCCAGGCAGCAACCATCCGGTGAGGGCAAAATGGCCCAGATGGTTGATTCCCACCTGGCCTTCAAAGCCGTCTTTGGTTGTAAACCAGGGGGTTGTCATGATTCCGGCGTTGTTCAGCAGCACATCCAGCCGGTCGTGTTTGTGCAGAAATGTCTTTGCAAAACGGTGAACCGAATCCAGATCAGCCAAATTGAGCTCAGCCACTTCAACGTTCCCTTCCGGATTCCCCTTCAGAATCGCTGTTTTCGCTTTTTCTCCTCTTTCTTTTGAGCGGCTTGCCAGAACCACCCCGGCTCCTTTTTCGGCAAACGCCTTTACCGACCAATACCCAAGACCGCTGTTTCCTCCGGTAACAACAATTACTTTGCCTGTTAAATCCGGAATATTGTTTGTTGTCCAGTTTTCTCTCATGTGTTCTTATTAATGATTTTCAATGGTTACCAATGGAACTCGCATTCATTCCCTTTTGTGCCGTCACCTTTAAAATAAAACAACACCCTTCATGGGGGCATCTGAATATTATTTGTTTAGTTTTAAATCTTTCAACATAAACAAAATTTATCCTTATAAGTTCATAAGCGGACCCGATGGGCGATAGAAAAGTTGTTGCGGAAATTTCTGGCGAAAAACAAAACTTCCGGCGGATTCGCAAAAAGTGTGTGCGGACACATTTTGCTGTTTTATAACATATTCGCAAAAAAGTCATTAAATATTAAAATTCTCATTTTAAGTAATTTATTTCGAATGCAGTTCTTCCTTATAGCTTCAATGGTGTGTGCGCACACATTTTTCTTTTGTATTTGATTATCATTTTATTATCATTGTAATGGAAATTTGATGAACAACCTGTGGACAAAACGAGGAAAATAACCATTCAGGATGTTGCCCGGCATGCAAATGTTTCGGCCGGCACCATCGACCGGGTAATCCACAACAGGGGAAGGGTTTCGCCCGAAAAAAGAAAACGTGTGGAAGCGGCCATTGCCTCTCTGAATTTTAATCCCAACATGCTTGCACGCACCCTTGCTTTGGGAAAGAACTTTTCCATTGCTGTACTGATCCCTGCCGCACCCTCCGCAAATCATTACTGGGCGATGCCACTTCAGGGAATCAAAATGGCAACAACCCAGTTTGAGGATTTCGGGATCAACACGGATTACTATTTTTACGATCAATTTGATGAAGTCTCCTTCAGCCAAAAAGCAAATGGAATTCTGAAAACCGGTCCCGATGGAGTAGTACTGGCTCCACTCTTTCTTCAGGAGAGCAAAAATTTTGTAAAAAAATTGAAAAACCAGGGCATTCCGTTTGTTTTTATTGATGCCGATTTGCCCGGGGAGCAGAGCCTTTCGTACATCGGCCCCGATGTTAAACGCAGCGCATTTATTGCCGGGAAGCTGTTGGATACGGTTTTGCCCGAAAATGGGGAAATACTCATTGTAAACATGGTTAAAGGGTTTGGGAATGCTTCTGCACTTCACCGGATGGAGGAGGGATTCAGGGCATTTTTCAGTCAAAAGGGTGCCAGGAATTCCATTCATGCATTTACGATTAATTCCACCCGGAAGGAGACGGTTTTCAGGGAACTGACAAAGTTTTACATTAAAAACCCCGGTGTAAAAGGAGTGTTTGTTACCAATTCCAAATCGTTTTTGATTTCTGAATTCCATCGGGCGCATGAGTTGGATATCCGGCTGGTGGGGTACGATCTGGTGGAAGATAATATTTGTCATGTAAAAAACGGGGGAATCGATTACCTCATCTCCCAAAGTCCGTTTCAACAGGGGAAACGTGCTGTTCAAACCCTCTTTGATCATTTTGTATTTAAAAAGGTGCCGGATAAGGTGCAATATGTTTCGCTGGATATCATCATCCGCGAGAACCTGGATTATTATCTTGAATTCAACCGGCTTAATGCCGGTGAAACGAAAAAGAATTAAGGCAACACAACAAATTAAATCAATATGGACCATACTAAAAATTCACGAAGGGATTTTATTAAAAAATCGGCAGGTGCTTCGGCGGCCATCGTGGCAGGAGGTATTCTGCCCGGTTTCAGCGCTTCAGGTTACCGCCGGATCATGGGGGCCAATGAAAAGCTCCGGGTGTCGGTTATGGGCGTCCATTCCCGGGGGAATGCACTCGCGCAGAATTTTGCTTTTCAGGAGGATAGTGAGGTCATCCACATTTGTGATGTTGATTCCCGGGCAATGGAATCGTGTGCCGCCCGCATCAGGAAGGTTCAGGATGCCATTCCCCGCGGCTTTGAAGATTTCCGGAAGTCCCTGGAAAGCAAGGATGTTGATCTGCTGGTCATCGCAGCTCCCGATCACTGGCATGCACCGGCTGCCTTGCTTGCCATGGAGGCCGGAAAACATGTTTACCTGGAGAAACCCTGTAGCCACAATCCTGCGGAGGGGGAGATGCTGATTGCCGCGGCAAAACGGTATAGGCGGGCGATGCAGATGGGCAATCAGCGCCGTTCATACCCGAATGTGGTACAGGGCATCAAAGAATTGAAAAACGGAATTATTGGCCGCCCCTATTTTGGGAAAGGGTGGTACACCAACAACCGCGGTCCCATTGGCGAAGGGAAAAAAGTGGCTGTTCCCGGCTGGCTGAACTGGGACCTGTGGCAGGGGCCTGCTCCCCGGAAGGCGTACCAGGATAACATTGTTCATTACAACTGGCATTGGTTCTGGCATTGGGGTACCGGGGAGGCCCTCAATAACGGAACCCACATGATCGATCTGCTTCGCTGGGGATTCGGGGTGGATTATCCCGAAAAGGTGAGTTCCAACGGCGGCCGGTACCACTACCATGACGATTGGGAAACCCCCGATACCCAGGTAATCTCCCTCGATTTCCCGGGGAACATCACCATGAGCTGGGAAGGCCGGAGCTGCAATCCCAAACCCATTGAAGGCAGTTCGGTTGGAGTTATTTTTTACGGAGATAAAGGAAGTTTGTTCATTCCGGGAGGCAATGCCTATACCGTTTTTGACCCGGAGAATAATGTTGTAAAACAGGTGGAAGGCACAAAGAAAATCGACCCGCGGGATGCCGCAAATCCGTCGAGCCACCTGGATGCCCTGCATATCCGGAATCTTTTTAACAACATCCGGAGCGGGGAACCCCTTGTGGCCGGCATCGAATCGGGCCATAAAAGTACCCTGCTGGTGCAGCTGGGAAACATTGCCCAGCGGGTGGGGCATTCCCTCGACATCGATCCTGAAACCGGCCGGATTATCAATGATTCAAAAGCGCGGAAATTCTGGTCCCGCGCGTATGAAAAAGGCTGGGAAATGAAACTTTAAACGAATCAAAATGACATCCAGAAGCCATTTTATTAAAACAGCTGCAAAGGGTACCGGACTGGCTGCTGTCGTTCCGGGAGCCATTACCTCCGGGGCATATACTGAGCCCCCGAAAAAAATATCCGGATCGGTATCATTGGTGCTGAAAATTTTAAAATTTTAATGCTTAAATAATTAAAAACCGACCGTATGGTACCAAAACGTTTTTTTCCCCTGGCACTAGGTGGGGGAGTCGTCATTTTTTTCTTTCTCTTTTTTTTGAATCCTGTTAAAGCCCAGCAAATGGTAAAAGGAATCCACTATTTTACAAAACAACCGGTTCAGCTGACGATCGATGGGGGAATTATTCAGGAAATTGCCCGGCTCAGGGAGGGGGAGATAGATTCCGGTTTATACATTGCCCCCGGCTTTTTCGACAACCAGGTGAACGGGTTTGCAGGTGTTTCTTTTTCGCTGGGGGGCAGCGACCTTTCGGACGAAGGCGTGGAGAAAGCAACCCGGGCGTTGTGGAAACATGGTGTGACCACCTATCTGCCCACACTTACAACCAACAGTCCGGATGTGCTGGAAAAAAATTTTAAAGTGCTGGCCCGCGCAGTAAACAATGAGGCATTGCTTGGCTCCATTCCGGGTTTTCATCTGGAGGGACCTTACATCAATCCTGAGGACGGTTATCGCGGCGCTCATCCCCGCCGGTTTGTAAAATTACCCGACTGGGAGGAGTTTATGCGGTTTTACGAGGCTTCGGGTGGAAAAATTTTGCAGGTCACGCTGGCTCCTGAAATGGAGGGGGCCCTGGATTTCATTACCCGGTGCAGCCGAAAAGGGATCCTGGTGGCTCTCGGACACCACAATGCATCCGCAGCTATTGTCACAGAAGCCATCGACCGCGGGGCAAAGATCGCTACCCACCTGGGAAACGGCGCAGCCAACATGATCAACCGGCACCGGAATCCCTTCTGGTCGCAGCTGGCGGACGACCGCCTGCATATCAGCATCATCTGCGATGGATTTCACCTGCTGCCCGAGGAGATCCGGACTTTTTACAAGGTTAAAGGAACCGGGAAGACCATTATCACTTCGGACGTAACCCATTATGCAGCGTTGGAACCCGGTATATTCAAGACCGAAACCGGGGAAACCATTGAGCTGACCGAAGGGGGAATGCTGCGTTATCCTGCCCAGAACGTGCTTTACGGATCGGCATCCTCCATAACCAAAGGAGTGGGGCACGTGATGAGCGTGACCGGCTGTTCGCTGGCCGAAGCCGTCCAAATGGCCAGTACCAACCAGGCGAAACTTTACGGGATGAATGACCGCGGAACACTGGAACCCGGTAAACGTGCCGACCTGGTTCTTTTTACCCTGGAAAACCATGAGGTGAAAGTGCAAAAAACCTGGGTGAAGGGAAAGCTGGTATTTGAAGAGGGCTCTTCCAACTAGCATTGAATATAACAATTATTCACCTTTTAATGATTTGAATGCAATGGCGAAACCGGTTTTTCGAAAAATCATCGTTGCCTTGGCTGCAGTTGGTCCGGGGCTTTTTCTCATCGGCTATAACATTGGTACAGGCAGTGTAACCACCATGGCCAAGACAGGCGCAGAACACGGGATGGAACTGTTCTGGGCCCTGGTGCTTTCCTGTATTTTTACTTTTGTGCTGATGGTTGCTTACGGAAAAGTTACCCTGGTCTCGGGAAGGACAGCCCTTACCAACATCAAACGGGAGTTCAGGTACGGTTGGGTACTCTCCCTGTACATTCTTGTGGCCCTGATTATCGGCGAGCTGCTTGCACTGATGGGGGTGATGGGGATTGTGGCTGATCTGGTTCAGGAAGCCATTCGTTTGTTGTTCAATAACCGGCTGGTTCACCGTGGCTGGATTATTCTGGTGCTTGCTGCCGGCCTTTATGTATTGTTGTGGTTCGGGCGCTATAAGACCTTTGAAAAGGTGCTGACGGTGTTTGTCATTTTTATGGGTCTCTCTTTTATCGTGGTATTTTTCATGGTCCGTCCCGATTTTACGGTGATCGCTGAAGGGTTGGTGCCCGGAATACCGGATACGCCCGGGGCTTTTGGACTGGCAGCTGCGATTGCTGGCACCACCTGTTCTGCCGCTGTTTTTGTAATGCGAAGTACCGTGGTGGCCGAAAAAGGGTGGACCATCAGGCATCTGAAGGCAGAAAAAAGGGATGCTTTTGTGTCGGCAACAATGATGTTGTTTCTTAGCGGGGTTATTATGGCTGTTGCTGCCGGAACCCTTCATATAGTGGGATTGAAGCTGGAAGATACCGTTGAGATGATCCACCTTTTTGAACCGATCGGTGGCAATGCAGCGGCCTTCATTTTAATTCTGGGGATCGTGGGAGCCGGTCTGTCTACAATCTTTCCAATCGTGCTGATTGCACCCTGGCTGATCGCTGATTATACCGGGAAACCCCGGAATATCCACTCCGCCCAATCGCGTGGATTGATATTTTTTGCCATGCTTTTTGCTTTCGGGAGCATTTTTCTTGAGCAGCGCCCGCCGGCCCTGATGGTCTTTTCACAAGCCTTCCAGGCCGTGATCCTTCCCGCTGTATCCATTCCTGTTTTATTGCTGATAAACCGGACAAAACTGATGGGAAACCACAAGGCAAATTTCCGGGAAAATGCAGGGATTGCGGCGGTGGTGCTTTTTTCCTTTTTAACCACTTGGTTTGCCGTTACCGAATTGTTGTGAAAGCTGGTGGATTTTTTTGCTAACTTTTTTAGTTACAGAAAAAAGTTTGCGGAGTTCAAGGGATGAGACCCCTTAAAAAAGAGATTTTATAGATGGTTTATTATTAGATATTTAAATAAATTATTTTCAGATGAAGACTGATTTTTTCAAAGGAAAACTCCGTGTAAGGGTTTTTGAAAATGCCGATATGATGGGGAAAGCCGCTGCTGCTCAGGTGGCAGGTATTCTGAATGCAGCCATCGAAAAAAACGGAAAGGCCCATCTGATCCTGGCCACCGGTGCTTCGCAGTTTCAATTTTTGACGCATCTCCGGAAGCAGGCCATTCCTTGGGAAAAGGTAACCGTTTTCCATCTTGATGAATACAAGGGATTGCCGGAAACACATCCGGCCAGTTTTCGGAAATACCTGAAAGAGCGTATCCTTGAGGAGGTGCAGCCCGGAGAGGTTCATTACCTGGAGGGGGACGCCCCGGATGCAGCGGCCGAAGCTGCCCGGTACGAAGATTTGCTGCGAAAGCACCCCATTGATGTCGCCTGTATCGGGATTGGTGAGAACGGCCATATTGCTTTTAATGACCCTCCCGTCGCTGATTTTGATGACCCCCGGCTGGTAAAAGTGGTGCAGCTCGATGCGGCATGCCGCAGGCAGCAACTGGGGGAAGGCTGGTTCCCAACCCTGGAGGACGTTCCTAAAGAGGCTTTGTCGCTTACCATCCCGGCCATCATGGGGTGCAGGGCAATCAGTTGTGTGGTACCGGATAAACGAAAAGCCGAAGCTGTTTTTAATACCCTGAATGCATCCATATCAACTCGTTGTCCGGCCACCATCCTCAGGAAACATGCCGGTGCCGTTTTATATCTCGATCCTGAGGCTGCCTCGAAACTCTCCTGAAAAGGATCGTTTTCAGTCCCCGGACCCGTTCTGATTTTCCGGTACCGAGGGCGCGGCTGCTTTTCACCGGATGATTTGTTAAAAAGGTCACCGGTCCATCCTTTCCGGGGACAGAACCAACCCACTGATCCGGATTAAACAATGTTTTCCAGGATATCCGTCAAATGGTTCCAGAACTTTTCGGTGGATTTTATGTGGAGCCGCTCATCGGGTGAGTGGGCTCCTTTAATGGTCGGGCCAAAGGAGACCATGTCGAGCCCGGGGTATTTCTCCAGGAAGAGGCCGCACTCCAGTCCCGCGTGAACGGACCGGACGACGGGTTCCTGCCCGAAAAGTTTTTTATAAGACCGGACCGTTGTTTCAAGGATTTTTGAATCGGGATTGGGGGCCCATCCGGGGTATCCGGCAGAATGGTTTACTTCTGCACCTGCCAGTTCAAACACCGACCGTACCATCCGGGCAGCGAACTTTTTCCGGCTTTCCAGTTCACTTCGCTGACTGGTGGTTATCATGATCTTGTCTTCTGCAAATTTTACGGAAGCGAGATTGGTGGAAGTTTCCACCATGTTTTCCATGCGTGTGCTCATTTCAAGGATCCCGTGGGGACAGCCCAGGAGGGCATTGAGAAGGCTTCTCTGTGTTTTTTGGTCAATTTGAGGGCGGGAAGGTGCCGCTGGCTCCATTTTCAGTTTTAATGCGGGTTCGTTAATCTCATATTCAAATTTAACCTCTGAAGAAAACTGGTCGAATTGTTTCAGGATATTTTCTTTTTCCTTTTCGGGAAAAACCACGATGGCTTTTGCCTCCCGGGCAATCGCATTTCGCAGGTTCCCCCCGTCAAATGAAACCAGCCGGAGGCTGCTTTCGCGGATTGCATCCCAAAGAAACCGGGTCAGGATTTTGATGGCATTGCCGCGGTTTTTATGGATGTCGTCGCCGGAGTGTCCGCCGAGCAACCCCGAAACGGAAATTTTCCAGGCACTCCTATCCGCGGCAACCGGTTCGGTCTTGTAACTAAACAGTGCCATGGTATCAATGCCGCCGGCGCAACCGATAAAAATTTCGCCTTCATCTTCCGAATCGAGGTTCAGTAAAACCGAACCGGTCATGAATCCGGTTTCCAGAGCAAAAGCTCCGCTCAGTCCTGTCTCTTCATCCACGGTAAAAAGGCATTCGAGCGGACCGTGTTGAATGGTTTCCGAGGCAAGCACCGCCATTTGTGCCGCCATTCCGATCCCGCAATCCGCCCCCAGGGTGGTGCCATCCGCCTTCAGCCACTCCCCCTGAATGACCGGGTCAATGGGGTCTTTCTCAAAATCGAATTTTTTGTCACTGTTTTTTTCCCCCACCATGTCCATGTGTGTCTGCAATATGACGGTAGGGGCATTTTTCCTGCCCGGAGCAGCCGGCTTGGAGATCAATACGTTTCCCGCAGCATCGGTCTTGGAAGGAAGGTTCTTCTCCCGGGCAAAATCAAGGAGAAAATTCCGTATCTTCTCCTCTTTTTTTGAAGGCCGCGGAACCTGGCAGATCGCTTCAAAATAGCTGAACAGGGGTTGTGGTTGTAAACGGGATAGTTTCATTTTTTTATTTAAGGTATAAATTGCTGTCGCCATAACTTAAAAAACGAAAGTCGTTTTCAAGGGCAAAATCGTACACTTTTTTCCAGTCGTTGCCCAGAAATGCCCCGATGAGGAGCAGCAGGGTACTTCGTGGCTGATGAAAATTGGTGACCATTCCACCGACCATCTTAAAAGAATAGCCCGGCACAATGATAATTTGTGTTGAGAAACGCAAAAAATCCTGCTGTTGCTCTTTCAGAAATTTCAGAATATTTTCGAGAGCTTTCTTTCTGCTGATCACCGCCTTGTTTTCGTAGGGTTCCCACTGAAAAACAGCGGGCGTGGGAGCGGTGATAATCCCTTTTTCCAATTTAAGTCCCAGCCAGTATAAGCTTTCGAGCGACCGTACCGACGTGGTTCCGATGGCGATGATCTTCCGGGGCCGGGAAAGCAGCTCTTCAATGAATTTCCGGGAAATAATGACCTGCTCGTGGTGCATAACGTGTTCATCGATGGTTTCCGACTTTACCGGCTGAAATGTGCCGGCGCCCACGTGCAGTGTAATTTCCCGGGAGACAATTTTTCTTTTGGGTAACTGGCTCATGACCTTCTTTGTAAAATGCAGCCCTGCCGTCGGGGCAGCCACAGAACCGTCGTTTTTGGCATAAACCGTCTGGTATGTTTGCTGATCGGAAGTTTCCGAAGGGCGCTTCAGGTAGGGTGGAATGGGCAGGACACCCGTTTTTTTTATGATCTCGGCAAAGGTGAATTCATGGTCCCAGCTGAATTCAATGATGAAGGCATTTTCTTCGCCTGATAACAGCCGGGCTTTCAGTGCGATGGGTTTTCCCCCGATCGACATTTTTTTTTCAAGAGTTCCCCCCTTCCATTTTTTGGCATTTCCCACCAGGCATTTCCATGTATTTTTTTTCCTTTGCCGGAATGCTGTTTCATGATCCGGCGGGTCAAGGGGTTCCAGACAAAAAATCTCAATTTGGGCTCCTGTCTCTTTCCGGAAAAAGAGGCGTGCATGGATGACACGGGTGTTGTTAAAAACCAGGAGTGAATCCTCCGGAAGGTGCCGGGGCAGGTTGAAAAAAAGGTCCTTTTCGATGGCTCCGCTTTTCCAGATAAGGAGTTTTGACCGGTCTCTTTTTTTCAGCGGATATTTGGCAATGCGATGTTCGGGCAAAGGATAGCTGAATTCGTTGATATTTATTTTTTTATAATCCGGCAAATCGCTTCTGTTATTTTTGTGCAAAAATAGTTCAAAATATGAAGGTATAAAACGGGCAGGAGATTAATTATTCTGCGGGACAGGATCATTTTTTATGCGGCTTTCAGGAATAAACTTTAAAGTTATAAAATAAAAATGAATGTATTACTTTTGAAAAAAAAATGAATATGATAAAAACAGGCGACAAGGTTAAATTCCTGAACGATTCGGGAGGGGGCGTGGTCACCGGATTTATTAATAAAAACATGGCCCGGGTTGAAAATCAGGATGGTTTTGAGATTCCTTACCCGGTTTCACAACTGATCAATGTAAATGATCCCGCTTTGAATAAAGGGGAGGAAGCTCCGGAACCGATGCCGGAGCCGGAGGAGGCAGCACCTGCGGAGAAGGAAGAAGCCGCCAGAGGGGTTACAATTGAGGGGAAAAACACCCCCAACTTTTACTTCTGTTTTGTCCCTTCCGATAATGCCCATCCCCTGGCCGGCGAGATCGAGCTGTTTTTGCTCAATGACAGCAATTATACATTGCTCTTTCATTATGCCCATTTCAGTCATGATACTTATACCACACAGTTGCACGGAGCAGTTGCCCCCAACGCAAAAAAGAAGCTCGGCAGTCTCTTTCAGCGCGACCTGAGTGAACTGCCCGAATTTTGTTTTCAGTTGATCTGTTTTCTGGAAGAAGATGGGGAGTGGCCGGCTCCCCTTATGAAAAAGTTCCGGGTGAATCCCGTAAAATTTTACAAAGAGACGAGTTTCCGGGAAAATCCTTTTTTTGAAAGAAATGCCCTGATGTTTCAGATTGCTGAAAATATTATGGATACGGCCGTCAGCAAACTCACCGACGATGATTTCCGGAAGGTGGTTCGGGCCAAGGAGCGGAAAGTTCCGGAAAAAAAACCGCCAAAGCAGCAGCATGAATCCCTGGTGGAGGTGGATCTGCATATTCATGAATTGCTCGATAATCCTTCGGGTTTAAGTAACAGGGAGATTCTGGAAATCCAGCTGGAAAAGGTAGAGCGGGAGGTGCAGGCGGCTCTCCGGTCGCAGGCTGAGCGGATCGTTTTCATTCACGGCGTCGGCCAGGGTGTTTTAAAGCAGGAGGTGGCCCGGTTGTTAAAAACAAAATTTCCGAAGCTGCCTTTTCAGGATGCATCGTTCAGGGAATATGGCTACGGTGCCACGATGGTGATGTTGCGGAGAAAGAAACATTGACGCTTTTCCCTCTTTTTTTGTATTTTTGCAGTGGCAGGTTGCTTTATCGCTCCCCGTCAGATGACGGGGGGAGGAAAGTCCGGGCAACACAGGGCACCGTGCTTCCTAACCGGAAGATCTCCGAAAGGGGATAGCCATGTAACAGAAAAGAACCATCCCTTGCTGCCTTAGGGCGCGGGGGGAACGGGTGAAAAGGCGGGGTAAAAGCCCACCGCGGTCATGGCGACATGGCCGGCTGTACATCTCACGGGTTGCAAGGCCAAATATATCCTGGCGGGAACCGCTGTTGCGGTTCAACAAAACGGCCCGTTTTGTTACCGGAAGCACACCGGAAGTCAGGAGGGGTAGGCCGCTGGATCCTTGCAGCAATGCAGGGGCAAGATAAATGATAAAGATCCCCCCGTTCTTCGGAGGGGAATACAGAACCCGGCTTACAGACCTGCCTTTTTTCTTTTTAATGCAGCGGGAATATTTTATGGTTCGCCAGATATTCGATGACTGTCTCGGCATTCTGGCTGTTTTCCCCGGGCTGTAACTTCATCGCAGCTTCTGCGGGAGTTTCGTATTGTTCGTCAATTCCCGGCATGTGCCGGAGTTCCCCCGCTTCCGCTTTCTTATAGAGGGCCGGTTTGTTCTTTTTGCAGTATTCCGGATCCGCGTCCATATGGATCAGATGGAATCGCTCCTCTCCAATAATCTGTGCACATTGGTTGCGAATATCTTCTGAGGGCGAAATAAAGGAACAGATGGTGATGATTCCCTGGTCATTAAGTATTTTGGCGATATGTGCCACGCGCCGCAAATGTTCGGCACGGTCGGAGGATGAAAAATCGAGTTCACGTGAAAGTCCCGACCGGATGGTGCTTCCGTCGAGCAAAACGACGGTGGCACCCATCTGGAAAAGCCGCCGTTCGAGGGCAAATGCCAGGTGGTTTTTCCCAGAGCCGTGCAAGCCGGTTATCCAAATGGTTGTCCCCTTCTGGTTGTATCTTTTTTGATACTCTCCTCCGGAGATCAGTCCGATGCCCCGGTCAATTTTTTCTTTATCGGTATCGGTGATCCGGGAAGGAAGGTCGTCGGAACTCATTTTGTCGATAATCATTCCCACGGCGACCGTATTATTGGTTACCGGGTGGATAAGAATGAACGATCCGGTGTTTTTGTTTTTCTTATAGGGATCGAAAAAGAGCGTTTTGGCCGTTGTAAATACCGCCCGGCCGATCTCGTTAAGCGCCAGTCTTTCTACATCCGATTTTTCCAGCGTGTTTACATTGACCTTATAGCGTAATTTATCGATCCGGGCACGGGTTGTATTGGTATTTTGTTTCAGGAAAAATTGGGTGCTGCTGTCCATCGGCTCTTCATCCATCCATACCATCATGGCTTCAAAATGGCGCTCCATGCGGGGCAGGTTGTCAGGGGTTACCAGCATCTCCCCGCGGGAGATGTCGATCTCATCTTCCAGCTCCAGGGTCACTGCCTGTGGCGGAAAGGCTTTTTCGAGGTTTCCGTTGTAGGTGGGAATGGCTTTCACCCTGGAGGTTTTTCGCGAAGGCAGGGCCATAACCGTATCGCCCGGGCGGATGATCCCAGAGGCAATTCTTCCCGAGAAGCCCCGGAAATCAAGGTCAGGGCGCAGAACATACTGTACCGGGAACCGGAAATCATCGTAATTCCGGTCGCTGCTGACATGCACATTTTCCAGAAACTCAAGCATGCTTTCTCCATGGTACCAGGGGGTTTTTCCCGAAAGTTCCACCACATTGTCCCCCTTGAGGGCAGATAACGGAATGAAATTAACATCGGGAATGTCCAGCTGGGTTACAAATGACCGGTAATCGGCGCAAATGGAGTCAAATACTTTCCGGCTGTAATCAACCAGGTCCATTTTGTTCACTGCCAGGACTACGTGCTGGATGCCCAGGAGGGAAACAAGGAATGTGTGCCTTTTGGTCTGCGTGATGACCCCTTTAGTGGCATCAATCAGGATAATGGCCAGGTTGGCGGTGGATCCGCCCGTGATCATATTCCGGGTGTATTGCTCATGACCGGGGGTGTCGGCAATGATAAATTTTCGCCGGGCCGTGGAGAAGTAGCGGTAAGCCACATCAATGGTGATCCCCTGCTCCCGTTCGGCCTTAAGGCCGTCGAGCAGCAGGGCGTAATCGATGTCTTCGCCGGCATGTCCCACCCGTTTGCTGTCACGTTCGAGGGCCGAAAGCTGGTCCTCATAGATCATTTTGCTGTCGAACATCAGTCGCCCGATGAGAGTCGATTTGCCATCGTCAACACTTCCTGCCGTCAACAGCCGGAGCAGGTCTTTCTTCTGATCCTGGTCGAGAAATTCGCGGATGTTAAGGTTATTTGTTGTCATTTTATTCATGGTTGCTCGTTCCTAGAAATACCCCTCCCTTTTCTTCTGTTCCATGCTGCCGTCCTGATCGAAGTCAATGACCCGGGTGGTTCGTTCAGACCGGGTGACGGTCATCATCTCTTCAACGATTTTTTCGATGGTGTCGGCTTCGGACTCCACTGCTCCGGTAAGGGGATAGCATCCGAGGGTCCGGAAGCGAACCTTGCGCATGGTGGCTTTTTTCGCCAGTTCTTTAGGCATGCGGTCGTCATCCACCATAATCAAATTCCCGTCGGTTTCAACAATGGGACGTTCTTTTGCAAAATAGAGGGGAACAATGGGGATCTCTTCCAGCCGGATGTATTGCCAGATATCGAGTTCGGTCCAGTTGCTGAGCGGGAAAACCCGGATCGATTCGCCTTTATGGACACGGGCATTGTAAATGTTCCATAGTTCCGGGCGTTGGTTTTTGGGGTCCCACTGGTGAAATCTGTCGCGGAAGGAGAAGATCCGCTCCTTGGCCCGGGATTTCTCCTCGTCGCGGCGTGCGCCCCCAAAAGCAGCATCAAACTTATATTTGGTGAGTCCTTCCAGCAGTGCCTGGGTTTTCATGATGTCGGTGTGCACTTTGCTTCCGTGGGTAAAAGGGCCAATGCCCTTTTTATACCCTTCCCTGTTATAATGAACAATCAGGTCCCATCCTTTTTCTTTGGCATACCGGTCGCGGAATTCCACCATTTCCCGGAATTTCCACTTTGAATCGATATGCATCAGCGGGAAGGGAACTTTTCCCGGATAAAATGCTTTTTCGGCCAGCCGCACCATCACTGACGAGTCTTTACCGATGGAGTAAAGCATGACCGGATTTTCAAACTCTGCGGCTACTTCACGGATGATATGAATGGCTTCCGCCTCAAGTTCACGCAGGTTGGTTAAACTGTATTCCTTCATATTACGCAGAAAGTTTTTACCTTAAAAAACCACCGGTTGCTGTTACCGGTGGTGTAGCTCATTGTATTTTTGCCCTCACAGGGAGAAGCAAAGATAATAAACAAAAATTAATGAGGGATTCAGGGAAGCATTTACTTCCGAAAACCCGGGCTAATACCTGTTTTGTTCGTAATCATCTATCTGATTAAACGAATATTGATAAGACATGGGGACGATATCATTGTATTCTTCCACACTCGCATTGGAAAGGCAAGCTTCAATGATTTGTTTACCCGTTTTAAAGAGGTCTTCCTTCAAAAATTTCTGAAGCTCCTTTTTGAAGAATTCCTCCAGTATTTCCGCTCCTCTGTCGTACCCTTCGGGGCCCACTTCGATTTGGTTGTATACTTTGAGAAAGCGGGTGGGGATCTTTGAACTTTCGATGGTCAGGTAATTCAATTCGTATCCCAGCAGATTGCAACGTGCAGGCTGGTACTGGTCTTTTCTGAGCCGGGACACCCCGCGCCTTGTGAGGTACTCCCGCATTAAGAGCTGCGGCAAAAAGCCCACCTGCCAGACACCGATGTTTTGGTTGGGCACCAGGGTAAAGGTGGTGCGGGGGGTTTTTATTATCTGGTCGAGCAGGAGGTTGGCATGTGTTACCCGTTTGCCGGTGGCAAAAGGCCAGTAAGAGCCGACGCCTTCACTTTCCATTTTACCCGTTCCCACAATGCTCGGATTTTTATGGCCGCGCGGGGATACCAGCCGCCATAGCCAGGCAAGGGCAGGAGGAAGGATGTGAAACATTCCGATGATCCCGTAAGAGGGATCCTCCTTGCTGCAGGGAGGCGTTCTGAGTCCAAAGTTCCGGATATCAACAGAAACGGGGTGGTTCACGATGTTTTTTACTCCATCTCGTGGAAGGATTACCCTGGGGTTGGGGCAGGGTTTTCCCGGTTCATCCTGGATGTGATCCCAGATCAGGGCGGTGGATTCCGGAACAGTATCAATGTTCAGGAAAAGCAATTTTTTGTTGGGATGAATGGTCGCTTTCTCAAGGTGGGGATCATCTCCGTACTCTTTTACACTGTCGACCCTTACAAACCATGCATTTTCTGCATCCAGGATATGGAGTTTCCCGTTATCCTTTTGATGAGAGGGGTGGCAGAAAGCCATATCATCAGCTACCGGGTAGAAGGAGCAAAAACGGGGAATGGTGATATACCGTTCTTCCCCGGTGATCCGGTTTTTCCCGATACGAACGCGGCCATCGGGTTCCCTGAGGATGTGCTGGTGCATTTCGCTTTTTCCTCCGCCACTGGCCCCTTCGTGCATAAAGGTTTTGATGTTGTCATAAGGACTCACCGATTGGACGGAAGAGCAGTGGGCGGTTGTCCATCCCTCCCTTTCACCCTGGGTGAGCAGAACGCCGTAAAGTCCTTTTTTGGCACTGGGCCCCGGATACAGGTTGTAAGAATACAATTCATGCACGTTTTCGGTGCGGTTATGCACAACTACTTGTTTGCCATCGAAATGGGTGTGGCGAAATACCGGAGCTACAAAAATGGCTGATTTTATTTCGGTGCCTTTTTCAAGATCGCGGGGAGCAATAATTTGCTGCAGCATGGAGAGTCCCATGGCAAAAAAGGCTGCATTGGCAGGAGCAATGGCAATTCCGGTGGATCCCACCTTTTCCCTTCCGGCAAAATAAAAGAAGCAGGCCAGGTCCTGTTTTTTCATCCAGTCAAAGGTCTCATCCTGAAGGGAAGAAAATTCAAAATTGTATTTTTCCCGGAACCGTTTTTTGTCGGTGGGCTGTTGGTCGGCAATTGCCATGGTTCCGGGATCCCTCCGCCGCATGTAAGGTTCGGTATAATTGACCGAAATGCCGTTCTTAACGCGGTGGACAATGGCTTCGGTGTATTCTCCCTTTCCGGGGATGTCGTACTTCACAAAAAACTCGTTGTTCTCTGGTCCGTTGGTGGAGGCCTCGGCAAGCTCGTCTGTGGTATCGAAAACTTTCAGACTTTTGCAACTTTTCAGCAGGTTGCTGACATTCCCGGGCAACTGGATGTTCTTGTCATCTAAAATCTGGAATAAATCGCTCATATTCTTTCCTTTTTGTTGTACTTTTTATCCTGGCAAAAGCGGGATTGTCTTTTGGTCTGGGAAATAATTATTTACTAGGTTTTTCCTCACTTGCCTTTTTTGACAAAGTAAAAATATCCTTTCTCTTTCAATTTCGAAAAAGATGTCCCTTCTATTTCTTTCTGAACTTAAAAAGTTAATACACACTTAATTTATTCATCATCTTTGGTGAGGTTAGCATCATGCTCGTTTTATCCGGCTTTTACAGCCATGCAGCGAAAGGGATCTTTTTTTAAAAACTCCAGAAGTAAGGGATTAACAGGATGGAGAGAAGCAGTGCCAGCAGGTTAAGTGGGAGTCCGATTTTCAGGTAATCGGTAAATTTATAGTTGCCGATGCCCTGAACGATTAAGTTGGTTTGGTAACCTATGGGAGTGGAGAAGCTGGCGGAAGCAGCGATGGCAATGGTTACAAAAAAAGGTTTCGGGTCGATGTTGAGTTGCTGCGCTGCTGCCAGGGCAACGGGAAAAACCAGGGCGGCGGCTGCGTTGTTGGTGATGATCTCGGTGAAGATGGTCGTGAGAATATACAAAGCCGCTAAAACGCCGATGGGGCCGAACCCACGGGCAAAGTTGATAGTGGTCCGTGCCAGGGCCTCGGCCGCCCCGGAATTCTGCATCGATTTGCTGATGGCAAACGCACAGGCAATGGTGATCAACACATCCCAGCTGACAGCTTTC
>JAGYMR010000109.1 GCA_018400515.1 Tangfeifania sp. | reverse complement strand
CTTTTCCGCCGTTTTCAATGAATTGCGTCAGCCGCGACCAGGCCTCTGCCCGGAGGGTGGTCACCGAGGGAAGTACAATGACTTTGAACTGCAGCAGCTGATGGACCAGCCGGTCGGCCTTCACATCACTGTCAATGATCGCCTGCGCATCCAGGTGGGTATACTCCCAGCGGTTTTCAAACATAAAACGGGATACGTTCTGAAAAGAGCGGTCAATACTTTCCACCTCCTTTCGGGCCCCTGAAACCCCTTTCCACCCCTGAACGCGGTGATACCGGGGCATGAATTCGGTCCAGAGCGATTCAATGGGATAAACCACCCCGATATGGGAAGCGGTATAACCTCCGCGGAGCAGTAATCCGATCCGGCCCGTATAGGTATTGAATTCATTTTTCTCCTCCTTATCGGAATTGCTCAAACGCAAATAACAATTAAAATCGGTAATGCCTCCCTGCAGAAGCATGTTGAGATGTCCCCGGACCAATTCGGCCGGGGTTTCCTTTCCGAAAACAGCACGATCAGCCACCGGGCAGGGTTCACTCATCACCCGGTTCTGGCCGGTTAACTCTGCGGCACTTGAAGCCAGCTTGGGGGTATGTACCGGCATCTCTTCCGGAATACAGCTCAGAATATCGATCCCGGGAGCATGCATCTCCCGGAAACATTTCATGATATCGCCATACAGGGGAGCATGTGCGATCAGTGACTCCTCCAGCAACAGGTGCCCCCCCGATTTGAACTGGTGCTCCTCGCACCATTCACGAATTCGACCAAAATAATTCTCCGAAAAAAGATCCCCCACGGTATGGAAATACTGATAACGGATCTTCTGCCCTTCGGGACCATGGTCAAAATAAATCGCTTTCAGTTTCTCCTCCGGCCGGTACCCATACCGGGCTTTTATCTCTTCGGAAAGCACCTCCTGCCAGGGGAGGACGGCATGGTTGTGCTTATAGGAATGAAACTGGAGCGCCATCAGGGAGGGTTCGTCGGTAAAGGTGGAGGTGAAATACCTGCCCAGGTCGGATCCCATCGTTTGGGCATATTTTTCGTGGGTGATCCGCAGAAAAGCCTCCGTCACTTCAGGGATCATGAGCGACGGATAGTGGGCGCCCAGTTTTCCCGGACTTTTGTCGGCGGCCTGATACCCTTCGTAAAGCCGGTATTTGGTAACGGCAAATATTTTCCATTCCCCGGGGGGCGTATTCCATACCAGGGCAGGCCCGTCATAAAGATCCATAAGATCGATCGCCTGTTGGAAATCCGGAACACCCTCCTTTACAGGAAAAGCTTCCAGAAGCACCGGCTTCCCCCACGGCATCAAAAAAGTATTCTCGCCGGCAAAAACCGTTGTATCCTTCAGGTACAGTCCCATGCATTCCCAGGAGGGATTCTCCTTAATAACCCGGTCCCCCGCATTTCCCGATGGATACCCTTGTTCATCGTACAGCCAGAGATCCATTCCTTTCGCTTTTGCCGCCTCGCAAAAGCGCCTTGTTGCCCGAAGCCCTTCTTCGGTCAGATATTCACTGTAGGGGGTATTCAGGGCAAAACCTCCCCAACCGTTTTCCAGAATCTCCCGGATCAGGGAGTCCTGCTGTGATGATTCCAGCGGAAATTCATGAAAATTTTGGTTCATCCGGTACTCCAGGGGCGGATCCGTAAATTGGGCTTTCAGATCCTGTTGCCTGCTTTGGGTGCAGTTGGTTAAAAAAAGTACCAGGACAATTCCGGAGAAAAAGAAAAAGAAAAATCGTTTCATTGGTTTAAATTTTTATCTGTACCGGGGACCGGTAAAACCGTCCGTTCCGGCCATTGCAGTTTTGGTATCCATTCATGGGGAATACCGAAAATTTTTATTTGCCCAACCAGGGGATCCACTCATTTTCCCCTGAGCCTTCTCCATGATCCGCTTTTGATGCAAAACCGGCTCCCCTCCATCAGCAAAAATAAAATTCATTGATATGAAACGTGCTACTTAGTAACAACATCCCATACTTTTGAACGCACCGAACGCCCTGCAGGTCCCTCAACCGTCAGGATCACCGTCCATTCGCCTGCCCGCTGATACCGGTGTTGCGGATTTTGTTCACCGGAAGTGGATCCGTCCCCGAAATCCCAGTGCCACTTATCAATATTCCCGGAGGATTCATCTTTAAACTGAATGACCCGCCGCTCCCGGTCAATTTCCAGAAAGGACCAGTTGGCCTGTATCTCAGGCAGAAAAGCCTTGCTCAGCGGCATCAGCCGGAAGGCATTTACATAATCCCCGTTGTTGATCATGCGGGTATCATGGGCCAGATTCATAAAAGCATCCACCTTTTCCTTGTCGGTGTCAAATTCGAGGATGCACCAGGAGAGTCCGATGATCTCATTTTCTTTCAGGGTAGAAACCACCGAGCGGTCGATCCCTTCCACGGCCGCATAATCAAAGGGAGTGATCCAGAACTCCATCTTCAGTTTCCCGGACTCCCCGTGCTTAAAATCGTAACTGTAAGCAGCATTGGCGTGTGGAAAGTCCTTAATCCAGGGCGTATTTCCCCAAATCATGGCCCAGTCTTTATTTTTTACCGGCATAAAAATATGGTAGTTCTGGGCATGGGCTCCGTGTCCCCGGAAATGCAGTTCATTCACGGGAACGACCGCTTTATTGGCATTCTCCTGCTTAATGAAAGGACCTCCGGACACATCCGCATCCACCACCAGTTCAAAAATATCCTGCCGCAGGGCAGGGTCCTCGAAATCCCAGGAGTCGTCGTATGCTTCAATGCAAAAATAGAGGCGGTTTAAGCCCTTCACCCAGCCAACTTTGACATCAATGTCAAAATCACGCGGATCCAGGTCAAACCCTTTTCCGGCTTCGGTATCTTTCAGCTGATCCAGACCGATGGCAAATGAGTCGGGGACCATTTCCCAGTCATTAAAGATCCCGTCAATCCGGGGGATCTGGTTTTGCGGGAACTGAAATACCTTAAAAATGGTATCGGGCCGGGAAAAGGCAGAAACTACGTTTGAAGCGGAAAGCAGCATGGTCGCTACAAAAAGAGAGAAAACAAATCGTACAGATTTCATGAATTTTCGTTTAAAGTTGAATGATCCAACCATAAGCAGTGTTTTTCCTACTCGGCAGTTTCCCCATTCAGGGCATTTTTCACCACATTGTAATAGAGGTACGGCTGGTCCCCCGGATATTTCTTGAGCGGTACATCGCAGTTTCTGGTGTCGGCAATCCCCCAGTGAATCGCATCGCAGGTATCATCATAGGAACCATAAATGCTGTAATGGGCGGCCTCCCGGGCCCATTCCACCCGTTCCTTCCAGGAGGTTTCACTGATACGGTACCAGGGGTCACCGGGGGCTACCCCCCCATTGGGAGAAACAAACCGGACCTTTCCGTCAACGCTTTGCGAATAATTGCGGTATCCCCAGCCGTCGGACTTCCCCGGAAGGATCGGATCATTGACCTGGGTGGTTCCGATATGAAATTTGGAAAGGAACGATTTCTCTTCTGCAGAAACCGCGGCATACCGCTCCCAATACATGTCGGCGGGTTGAAAAACCAAAAGAACCGGGCGGTCATCTCCGTAGCCATACCTGCGGTAGGTGGGGGACTGGGCCCAGGTATTCCAGATCTCTTCGGCGATCCCGTTCCAGAAATCAAAGGCGCTTTTTTTTATGTTATTGTTTCGCTTTATCTGTTCGGGCAGCGCACCACCAATAAACATAAAATACTGCATGTTCTTTTCCCGGCAAACCTGTTGCACATTATGTACCATGGGAATGTATTCCTCCCGGAAACGGGTCCATTGCGAAGGATTGGTCATGTCAATGATCACCGTATGAATGCCCGCATCTTTGATTTTTTGCAGGATATCGCGCACATGGTCCAGGTCTTTATAATCGTGCCGCGCCTCCCATTGGCCGTTCACAAGAAATGTCATCCCGTCATTATTCCCCCGGCAGCAAATAAGAATGTGGCAACAGGGTTCGCCTGCATTTAAAGCGGAATGACCTGACAGGAGTAAAAAAAGAAAAAGCAAAGGCAATAAATAAGTTCTTTTCATGACTCAATTTGATATCAATGGTTAAAAATTTCAACCGGATCATTTCCGGCTTCACAACTCGCCGGGAATGCTGCTTAAAATCAAAGATACCCTCCAGGGAAACGACCGTTTTTCAGATTTATCCAAAATCCTTTCAGGTTCGTTCCAATGCCTGTTTTTTTTATAGCCTTTTGCCCTGTGATTAGCAGGAGACGTAAAAATAAAAAATCTTTTCAAAGAAAAGCAACAATCCCCCAATTACTCCAAAATAACTTGTTTGAAAAAGATCTATCGTTGGTACCGGTAGTTGAATCTCCTGTCAGGAGCTGAATCCCCGTCCAGAAAAAATGCCGAAATATCCCTTAAATGTTGCGGATTATCCGCCCAGTGAAAATCAAAACGGGTGCTTCCGATCGCCTCTAAAGGGATCTTTTGATCCTGTGTGACGCGGCTCTCCACAATGTCATTTCTTCCCGTTTTATTGGTGTACACCACAGTGGTATCGTATCCTTTAAAATCCCGGGGCATCACATCCCCCGGGGCATCATAAAAAACCGGTTTAACCTCCTGCCAGTCGTCGTATTCTCCGTCGATCCCGATGTTTTCTGGTTCGGAATAGACCGGAGGTTTTTCCATTCCTTTAAATTTCCGGACATTGGCGATCAACTGATAGTAGTAGTTATCGGTATATCCCCCTTTCATGGGGGCAATATCCCGGTTAAATTCACGGGTAAACACATCGACGAACCAAGAGGACTCCATCATTTTTTAAAATTTTTGATCTCCTGTTTTAGCAACTGCAGGTAATCGTCCCCGAACTCCTCCGAAGGTTCCAGATCCTTGCTAACCTCCGGCGATGGTTGCTCCCCTTTTACCCATTCATTCCAGGAAACAACCAGGGCCACTTTCACATCCAGGTCACGGGCACGTTTCCACCGCTCTGTAAAAGTTTTCCCGTTTTCCCTTCCCCGGGCAGGAATATGGGCGGGATCGTCGGGATCATCTCCCCGCTGGGGGCGGGACGCCGCCGTAATGGTGCAGCACTCGGGTTTCCCGTCAAGCATGGTATAGGTTTGCTCTCCGCGGTCCTCCCACGACCAGTAACCATATTTACTGAGCCTGTCGGGAGTCCTTAAATACGCCTGTTCGGAAACATAGCCGGTAACATACCTGAAAATAAAACGGTTATCATCAATGCCTTCAGGAAGGCCTGTCTGAAAAGGCGAAGGGGTGCCCACATAGACCATGATCAGGGGTTTTCCCAGGTAATTATAGTACTGGTCGCGGCGCTCCTCATTATCGATGAACATGTCGTGGACCTGATCGATCTTCCGTTGCATCCGCCCATCGGTAAAAGCCTCCTTTTTTCCGGGGCACCCCAGCATAATGGCAATTTTCGGAGCATTTTCAATGCTTTTCCACTCCTCAAAAATGATGGGCACCGTCTCTTCGATCATGTCGAAATCCGGCCGTCCCCTCGTTTTTCCATAGACATAGTCGATGTCATTGGACCAGTCTATAAAAATAAAATCAACACCGGCATCCGCCAGCCACTCACCATGCCGCCGGATCACGCTGCGGTCGTCCGATACGTATTTCCCCAGTTCCGGGGTTCCCCAGTAGTTATCCCAGAGGGCAGGACGGTGCCAGGTAGTATATGCCAGTCCAACGGTTTTTAAGGTATCGGGGAGTTCCTCCCGCTGCTTCCCCTCTTCCGGGGTTTCTTCATCGATAATAATTTGATCTTCAGGATCTTCGGCCTTGCAACCGGGTGCTGCAAACAGCAGCATTAAAACCCCCGTAAAAAAATAGTTTTTGAACATGCGCATTTTTGTCTCTTTTTATTCTCCCCTTCATCAAAGGAGTCTTCGGTTTTATTATTTTTTGTTTTCTACCCCTTTAAAATAGTGATCGTACCAGTTTTTCTCCCTCCGGAGTTCCCCATCCGGGATTCCCGGATTTTTCAATTCAGCACCCCAGGCTTCCAGCCTTTTTTTCATGCCGGCTGCCTTTTCGGGGTAGTCCCCGATAAGGTTCCGGGTTTCATGTTCCTCTGAGGCCAGGTTGAACAGGTACTCCCGTTTGCCGGCTTTAAGGAATTTCCAGTCGCCCATACGCACGGCCGACTGATCCCAGAACCGCCAGAAAAGGGCCTCATGTGGGTCGCCCTTTTTCTTCCCGGTGAGGTAAGGGATGAGGTTGGTTCCGTCCAGCGTTCCCGGTTTCGTTTTCCCGGCCGCTTCCATTGCGGTGGCTGCCATATCGAGGGAGATAACCGGGCGGTCGTACACCAACCCTTTGGGTAGCACTGCCGGCCAGGACATGATAAAGGGCACCCGGATGCCTCCTTCCGAGATCATCCCTTTCTCCCCTACCCAGGGGTCATTCAGCGAACCATCCCACGCGCCGCCTTTAAAGGTTAGCGGGATATCCTTTTTGTCAATTTTTAGCGGGGCACCGTTATCGCTGATAAAAAAGATCAGTGTGTTTTCATAGATCCCGTAGTTTTTAAGCGTTTCGACGATCCTGCCCAACCCGTCGTCAATGGCGGCCATCATCGCCAGGCAGTACCGGCGCCGCTCAGGCATATCCCCCGGAAAACGCCCCAGGTACTTCTCCGTAGCTTCCAGGGGAACATGGGGAGCAAAATAGGGTAAATAGAAGAAAAAAGGTTGGTCATGATTGCGCTCAATAAAGGTCACCGCGGCCTCGGTCTGGTTGTCCAGCCGGTAGCCGTCCTCATCCATCCATTGCAGGTCAAGATCGTTTCCACAAAGATCATAATTGGCAAGCACCCGGTACATCGATCCGTAATAAACCTCCTGAAACCCGCGGGCATGGGGGAAATAGGGCATTTTATTCTCCACCGGAATGTCCCGGGGCCCGTACCGCTCTTTATCCTTAATCTCCGGGATATGCTCTTTTATCCATTCGGGATGCACATGAAGCGGCTGCAAATGCCACTTGCCCGTCATCCCGGTAACATAACCGGCTTCGCTCATCCGCTCCGGAATGAGGACTTCCTCCAGCGGGACAGGAATGGTCCCGTTGTGGTCAACCCCGAAACGTTGCTGGTACCGGCCGGTCATCAGCCCGGCCCGGGAGGGGGCACACTGGGGCGCTGTAATATACCCCGAGGTCATGCGCACCCCGTTTTGGGCCAGTTTGTCCAGGTTGGGCGTCTTAATATCGCTTACCATCCCCTGGGCTCCAATATCGGCGTACCCCTGATCATCGGTAAAAATAACCAGAATATTGGGTTTCTCTTGCTGCCCCATCGTTAACAACGATAATAAACACAAGGCAGGCGTCATCAAAAAACGGCGGTTAAAAACAAAATTCATAATTATTATTTTTAGTGTAAAACCATTTTCCGGAACATTCACGGCCAGTCCCGTGCCTCCGGCAACATCTTTTTATCAATATTTTATCAGTTTCTCTTTCAAAACACCTTCATCCGAAACCAGGGCCACCAGATAGATCCCCGGCGGCAGTCCGGCCACAGAAACCCTGCGGTTCTCCCCGGGCAAAAGCACCCGGCTTTTTACCACCTGCCCGTTGAGTGAAACCATTTTTAAACGGTATTGACGGCCCGGATCCGCGTCAATGAAAACTTCCTTGTTGGCGGGATTGGGATACAAAAAACGGGATGCCGGCGCAGTCAGCCGGGCGCTGCCGGTGGTTGGGTGCTTTGAAATTTCAATTTTGTCAATGTTGATGCCCCCTTCATCAATAAAGAGCTTCAACTTTTGCGCTCCCGCATGCAAATACACATCCCTGAAAAAGATCGCCTCAAATTGCTCTTTTCCTCCGGTTGCTCCCGCCAGCAGGTGATTGGTTACCTGTTGACCATTGATCTCCAGGTGGATTTCGCCCACTTCCGTGTCGCTGGCTGCCCAAACAGCGATATCCACCAGCATCCCTTCAGAAACATTCAGGGAGTATTCAGTCCACTCCCCGGACCGGGTCCGGGAAATAAAGTAGCCGTCTCCCTCACCAAATCCTTCAATATCTACATCATCAGAACGGTAGGCGGTTCCCTGGTTCCCGGGATCTGAATCATAATAAGCGATCATCTTTCCCCCGGTATCATAATCTTCGGCCTCAAGAATTCCGGGGACCGCATGAATACCCTCCGGATACCCCTCCTGCTGCACCACTTCCACAGTTTTCGGCTGACCGGAAACGGTTTCCATGGCATTATCAACAGCGGATGCTTTCAGTTCAAAGGATCCGGAAGCCTGGGGGATCCACTCAAAGCGAAAGGGAGGTGCCGGATTGGTGGCAAGGGCTAAATTCCCCCGGTAGAATGTAACACCGGTAATTTTTCCGTCAGCATCGGTGGCAGCTGCTTCCAGCAATAAGGGACTGCCCTGTTCAACGAGGGTATCCTTTTGGGGGTGAATCCATTCGATCGCCGGCGGTTCATTGGTTGAGGTGGTTGTTACCACGGCCGAATCCGAGAGCTCCTCCCAGTGGGCAGTGACGGTATAACCTCCCGCGTCACTGGTTGGGAACGTTAGCATCTCGGCACCGCCTCCGCGGTAATTTACGGCCATTTCGTATTGATCCGAGAGGGGCGCTGAACTCAATGCAAACCAGTCCAGCTGAATATCAAACGGAGCTGTATTTCCCGGATCCAGCCGCACTTTCTGTATGGTTGGATGGGCATTCCAGTCCGGTAACCCACTGAACCGGTAGATATTCCAGCCTTCCCTGATCTCAAATGCGTAAGAACCGATCCCCCCCTCATAAAACCAGTAGAGCTGCCCTGAAGAGGAGCTGCTTGCAAACATCCGGAAGGTAACATGGGTAATCTCCGAGCTGTTGATGCTGCTTCCGGTAAAATAGAAATAGGGATCAACCGGTTCGGTCTCCG